>CADDZG010000141.1 GCA_902812355.1 Actinomycetota bacterium
CTCCGGGCCCCCCGCAAATCGCATCCGACTCACCCCGGTCCGGGCCCCGCAGACCCGGCCCCCGGTGCTTTGGGGCTAGCCTCGTGGCCACGTGACCGAGCGACTGGTGGTCGTTGGAGGCGATGCCGCAGGCATGTCGGCGGCGTCCCAGGCGCGCCGCATGCGGGGGCCCGACGAACTTGAGATCGTCGCTTTCGAACGGGGCGGGTTCACCTCTTATTCGGCATGCGGCATCCCCTACTGGCTCGGACGTGTGGTACGCGACAGAGACTCCCTGATCGCTCGCTCGCCCGAGACCTTCCGCCGGGACTACCACATCGACGTGCGCCTGCGTCACGAGGTCACGGCGATCGACCTCGACGCCGCCACCGTGACCGCGTGGGACGCGGAGACCGGACGCGAGGTCACCGAAGGCTTCGATCTGCTGATGCTCGGGCTCGGAGCACGGCCGCTGCGGCCGCAGCTGCCCGGAGCCGACGCGGCCGGGATCCTCGGCGTCCAGACCCTGGGGGACGCGCTCGAGGTGGCCGCGGCCCTCGAGCGGGACCCGCGCCGGGCCGTCGTCGTCGGCGGCGGCTACATCGGCCTCGAGATGGCCGAGGCCCTGGTGCGACGCGGGCTCGAGGTCACGCTCGTCGAGCAGCGGGCCCAGCCGATGTCGTCGCTCGATGAGGACATGGGAGCGCTCGTGGCCGACGCGCTGCGCGAGGTCGGCGTGGTCTTGTACACCGGCGAATCGGTGACCGGGTTCGAGACGTCGGACGGCGCGGTGCGCGCGGTGGTGACGGAGCAGCGCACGCTCACCGCCGACGTGGTCGTGCTCGGGCTCGGGGTGCGGCCCAACGTTGCGCTCGCCGACTCGGCCGGGCTCCCGGTGGGTGCGTCCGGAGCCCTCGTGGTCGACCGCCGCCTGGCCACGCCGGCCCCCGGCGTGTGGGCCGCAGGCGACTGCGCCGAGAAGTTCCACCGCGTGTCCCGCCGGCCGGTGGCGATCGCCCTGGGTACCTACGCCAACAAGGAGGGACGCACCGCGGGGATCAACCTCGGAGGCGGCTACGCGAGCTTCCCGGGGGTGATCGGCACTGCAGCGTCCAAGATCTGTGACGTCGAGGTGGCGCGTACCGGTCTCACCGCAGCCGAGGCCCGCGCCGCCGGGTTCGTTCCCGTCGCCGCGACCGTGGACTCGACCACGCGCGCGTCCTACTTCCCCGGTGCCTCCCCGGTGAAGGTGAAGCTCGTGGCCGACGCGGGCACGGGGCACGTGCTCGGGGCGCAGATCGTGGGGCGTGAGGGCGCCGCGAAGCGCATCGATGCGGTCGCGCTAGCGGTGTGGAACGAGATGGACCTGGGCGAGCTGATCAACGCCGACCTGTCCTACGCCCCGCCGTTTTCGCCTCTGTGGGACCCGGTGCTGATCGCGGCCCGCAAGGCGGCGCAGGAGGTCACGGCCGCTACCTGACCTCCGCTACCTGATCTCCCCGGGCCGGCTCGGGCGGGGACGACGTCGGAGCCGTAGAGTGCCGCTCGAGGTGAGCGCTGACATGACCGATCGCTCCGGTGGAGCGCGTGGCGCCAGCGTCGGGGACCTGCTGAGGCTGGCCCGCAACGCGGCGCGTGCCGCCGGCGATCTGCTCCTCGAGCGCTTCGGGGGGCCGGTGGCCGGGCTCGGCACCAAAAGCTCGGCCACCGACCTCGTCAGCGACGCCGACCGCGACGCCCAGGCTCTGATCGTCGACCGCATCGCCCAGCAACGGCCCGACGACGGGATCGTGGGGGAGGAAGGCGGCGACCGCCCCTCGCGCTCGGGGCTTACCTGGGTCGTCGATCCCCTGGACGGCACGGTGAACTTCCTGTTCGGGATCCCCGTGTGGTGCGTGAGCGTGGCCGTCGTCGATGAGCAGGGGACGCTGTGCGCGGTGGTCTACGACCCCAACCTCGGAGAGACCTTCACTGCGTCGCGCGGCGGGGGCGCGACCTGCAACGAGGAGCGGATCTACGTCGGCTCGTGCACCGAGCTGTCCCAGGCGCTGGTCGGGACCGGTTTCTCCTACGACGCCGGGGTACGTGCCCGCCAGGCCGAGGTCCTCACCCACGTCCTGCCCCGGGTGCGGGACATCCGCCGCGCCGGGAGCGCGGCGCTCGACCTCTGCTCGGTCGCGGCGGGCCGCCTCGACGGGTTCTACGAGGCCGACGTCAAGCGCTGGGACCGTGCCGCCGGGGAGCTCATCGTGCGCGAGGCGGGCGGGACCGTGTCGACCCTCGACATCCACCGCTCGAGCCACGGCGTACGCGGCGTGCTGGCGGCCAACGACGCTCTGCACGGAGCGCTGAGCCGGCTGCTCGAGAGCGCCGCCGGGGGGTAGCCTTGGGGGCCGTGAACATGGTCGAACCCAGTATCGAGCGCTACCTTTCCGATCTCGCCGCGGTCGACGACGAACCCGTGCTGCTGGAGATGGAGGAGCTGGCCCGCAGCAAGGATTTCCCGATCGTGGGCCGGCTGTGCGGGCGCTTCCTCGAGGTCATGGCTCGGACCGCGGGCGCCAAGCGGATCTTCGAGCTCGGCTCCGGCTTCGGCTACTCCGCCTACTGGTTTGCGCGCGCCACGGGGCCCGACGGCGAGATCCACCTCACCGACTCGGACCCCGACAACGAGCGCCTGGCGCTGGACTTCCTCGGCCGTGCCGGACTCGATCGTCCCATCCGCTACCACGTCGGCGATGCCCTCTCCTCGCTCGCCGATACCGACGGGACGTTCGACGTCGTGTACTGCGACATCGACAAGCAGGGCTACCCGGAGGCGTGGCGCCAGGCGCGCCGCCGGGTGCGGGTCGGGGGCCTCTTCATGTGCGACAACATGCTGTTCCACGGAAGCGTGCTGCAGCCCGACGACGACCTCGGGCGAGCGGTGGACGAGACCAACCGGGCCATAGCGCAGGATCCCGACTGGCGGTCGTTCATCAACCCCACGCGCGACGGGGTCGTGGCCGCGGTCCGTCTGCGCTAGAGGTCACAGCCCCGCTTCGGGAACAGCCGGCTGCGGCGGCGCGTTGTCGTGATCCAGGTACGCGCCGCAGGGGAGGAGCATGGCGAGGAGAGGTCCTCACGGCAGGGTGACACCCCCCGAGAAACCGGAGCGCCCGGCCCGCCCGGGTACCTTCCGGCGCATCATCGCGACCTTCAGGCCCTATCGCGGAAAGGTCGCGCTGGTGGCCGTGCTGATCCTCATCACCTCCGGGCTGGGTCTCATCAACCCGCTGATGATCAAGGCGGCGTTCCAGACGATGCTGGACGTCTCCCGTCCGGCGTCGCAGCGACTAGAAGAGCTGCTCATCATCGTCGGCATCATGATCGTGGTCCCGGTGGTCTCGGGCCTGATCGGTCTGTGGCAGACCTACACCAACAACCTCGTCGGTCAGCGGGTGATGCGGGACCTGCGCAACCGGCTCTACGCCCATCTGCAGGGCATGCCGCTGAGCTTCTTCACCTCGACCCGCACGGGTGAGATCCAGTCCCGCCTGTCCAACGACGTCGAGGGGATCGAGGACGTCCTCACCAACACCGCTTCGTCGATCCTTTCCAACATCACCACCGTGGTGTCGACGATCGCGGTGATGTTCATCCTGTCGTGGCAGCTCACCGTGCTGTCGCTGGGCATCCTTCCGTTCTTCCTCTACGTGTCGCGGCGGGTGGGCAAGGTGCGGCGCGAGGTCTCCGGCCGCACCCAGGCGACGCTCGCAGACCTCACCGCCATCACCCAGGAGACGCTGTCGGTGTCGGGCATCCTGTTGTCCAAGGCCTTCGGGCGCCAGCGCTTCCACATCGAGCGCTTCCGAGCCGAGAACGAGCGTCTGTCCGAGCTCGAGGTGCGGCGCACGATGATCGGACGCGGCTTCTTCGCCCTGGTGCAGATCTTCTTCTCGATCACGCCGGCGCTGGTATACGGGCTCGGCGGTTGGCTGCTGCTGCACGGTTCCCTGAACGAGAGCCCGGCGTCGCTCGTGTCCACCATCGCCGCGTTCACCACGTTGCAGAGCCGTCTGTTCTTCCCCCTCGGCCAGCTGCTCAACGTCCAGGTCGAGATCCAGTCCTCGCTGGCCCTGTTCGACCGTATCTTCGAGTACCTCGACCTCGAGCACGGCATCGTCGACCGCGACGGCGCCGTGGCTCTGGAGCCGTCGCAGGTGCGGGGCGAGGTGCGCTTCGAGGACGTGTGGTTCCGCTACGGCACGACCGAGCACGACGGGCGGCTGTGGGCGCTGTCGGGCGTGGATTTGATCGCCCGGCCCGGCGAGCTCGTTGCCCTCGTGGGTCCCTCGGGGGCCGGCAAGACCACGCTCACCTACTTGATCCCGCGCCTATACGACGTCGAACGCGGACGCGTGACGATCGACGGCATCGACGTGCGCGACATTCGCCTCGCGTCGCTCGGCGAGATCATCGGGATGGTCACCCAGGAGACTTACCTGTTCAACGCCAGCGTGCGCGAGAACCTGCGCTACGGCAACCCGGCGGCAAGCGACGAAGACATCGAGGCCGCGGCGCGCGCCGCGCACATCTACGACCGCATCATGGAGATGCCCGACGGTTTCGACACCCTCGTGGGCGAGCGGGGCTACAAGATGTCGGGGGGTGAGAAGCAACGCCTGGCGATCGCCAGGGTGCTGCTCAAGGACCCCCGCATACTGATCCTCGACGAGGCCACCAGCGCCCTCGACACCCATTCCGAGCGGGCCGTGCAGGAGGCCCTGACCCCGCTGATGTCGGGCCGCACCACGATCGCGATAGCGCATCGTCTGTCCACGATCCTCGCCGCCGACCAGATCCTCTATCTCGACGGTGGGCGCATCGTCGAGCGCGGCACCCACGCCGAGCTGCTGGCGCGCGGCGGTGCCTACGCCGCGCTGTACCACGAGCAGTTCTCCGACGGCGCGGTCGAGACCCGCTGCGAGGACGGCCTCGTACTGGCCGGTGGGGCGATCGTGCCCGACCTCGACCCCTCCCGCTAGCGCGCTCCGGCGCGAGCCCTCGGGCAACTAGGCTGGGGGACCGCCGCCCGCCGTGGGCGGCGCGACCGGAAAGGATCCGCATCCCACTGGAGGTGGCGCGTGGACATCTCGGGCAAGGTCGCGCTGGTGACCGGAGGCGCTTCAGGTCTGGGGGCCGCGACCGTCCAAGGGTTGGTCGAGGCCGGGGCCTCGGCGGTGATCGTCGATCTGCCGAGCTCCAACGGCGAGCAAGTGGCCAAGGAGCTCGGCGACCGCGCCCTCTTCGCGCCGGCCGACGTCACCCGGGAGGACGAGGTTCGGGCGGCGGTGGACGCTGCGGCCGACACCTACGGGGGCCTGCACGTGGTCGTCAACTGCGCCGGCGTCGGCTTCCCCGGCAGGGTGCTCGACCGCAACGGCGAGCCGCTCGATCTCGAGCGCTTCGAGCTCGTGGTGCGGATCAACCTGATCGGCACCTTCAACGTGATCCGCCTCGCGGCCGCCCGCATGGCTCGCCAGGAGCCCTTCGGCGAGGAACGCGGCGTGATCGTGAACACCGCCAGCGTCGCCGCCTACGAGGGCCAGATAGGCCAGGCAGCCTACGCCGCGTCCAAGGCCGGCATCGTGGGCCTCACGATCACCGTGGCGCGCGACCTCGCGTCGCGCCAGATCCGCTGCATGTCGATCGCCCCCGGGACCTTCGACACCCCGATGCTTGCCGGTCTCGGAGACGAGGTGCGGGACAGCCTCGCCCGGGTGATCCCCCATCCCCGCCGTCTCGGCCGTCCCGAGGAGTATGCCGCGCTGGTCCGTCACATCGTGGAGAACCCGATGCTCAACGGCGAGGTGATACGCCTCGACGGGGCCCTGCGGATGCCTCCGCGCTGATCGCCCCGGTCAGGAACGTTCGGCGAGCGGCTCGAACTCCTCGTCGGACAGTGCCTGCCCGAGCCGGCTCTCGGCGACGTCCCGCTCCAGCTCGCGCCACTCCTTCTCGGCCCACCGCAGCTTCTCCACGGCCGAGGCGAGATCGAGGAAGTGCACAGGGACGATCGACGCCCGGGGCCTCAGGTAGGCGTCGCCGATCAGGGCATCGAGCTCACGACGCGCCTCGACCATCCGTGCGTGGATCCGTTGCAGACGCTCGCTCTGCTCGGCGTTGTAGGCCGTTACGTGGTCGTCCAGGATGAGCTCCTCTGGCTCCCATGGTCTCCGCCCCTCACGGATGGCCACAGACTAGCCGACGGGACGCGAACGCACAAGCGCACAATCCCCACCAGGAGGACGGCCCCGCGCCGGTCCCCGGCCCCGCCGACCTCCGGAGCTTCGGGTCCCGGCCCCCGGA
>CADDZG010000142.1 GCA_902812355.1 Actinomycetota bacterium
GCGGCGCAGAGGGCGTGGGCCCGGGGCTCGGCCGCGCTTCGCCGCCGGTGAGCCCGGGGAGCCCGTCGCCCGTTGGTTGCGAGCCCTGGGAGCTGCACGGCGCCGGCCCCAGCAGCTTGTCCAGACTCTGGTCGATCAGGCCCCCGCACCCGGTGAGCGGGTCGACCCCCACGGGCCCGAGCGATTCGATGTAGATGTTGGCCCAACGGTTGGGCACGCCCTGGGAGTAGCCGACCGACGAGTAACCCTTGACTGCTTCCTCCAGGTAGTCGATCGTGGCCGCCAGATCGAGCTGGTGACGGTTGACCACCTGCAGGGTGGTGTGAAGGTTGGACAGATCCGAGTTGAGGGTGCCGCGGTTGCGGGCGACGAGATCGGCCACGTCGTGGCTCGCCGCATCTGTGGCCCTCACGAGGTGCTCGAGGTCGCTGCGGTGCAGGGCCAGGTTGTGCAGCACCGCGTCGAGATGGTCGATCAGCGACACCACGACGCGGTCCTTGCTCGCGAACGTAGCCCCCA
This sequence comes from Actinomycetota bacterium, assembly GCA_902812355.1. GTDB lineage: Bacteria > Actinomycetota > CADDZG01 > CADDZG01 > WHSQ01 > CADDZG01. Next base: position 520 of record CADDZG010000142.1, read on the forward strand.
GTACCTGCAGCGAGTCGATCAGCCGTGACAGCTGGCGTTGCTTGACGTCGATAGCTTGAGCTACCTTGGTCAGCCCATCGATCAACGCTCCGAGCTGACGCCGCTTGCCGGCCGTCACCTCCGTGACCTCGCGCAGCAGATGGTCGAGGGCGCGGGCATCGGAGCGCTTGAGGAGATGCACGGACGTCGTGCTGAGATCGATCACCGACACCGGGGTGACGGTGCGGGACACGGGGATCACGGCTCCGTCGTGCATCATGCGCGACGACGACCCCGGCTCGAGGGCCACGACCTTGCGGCCCAGCAGGGTCTGGATCTGGATCGCCGCCGTAGAGTCCACCGGGAGCTTGACCGGTGCGTCCACCGCCAGATCCACCTCGACCCGGCCGTGCGACAACTTGACGCCGGTCACCCTGCCCGCCTGCAGGCCGGCCACCGTCACCCAGTCGTTCGGCTTGATGAACGCCGCGTCGGCGAAATAGGCCCGCACGAGGTAGGTGTGCTTGAAGGCCCCGCCCTGGAGCAGGATGCCCATCGCAGAGAAGAACAGCAGCGCGGCGATCCCGATTGCACCGATCACGAGGGGGTTGCGCTCGAGGAAGGAGCGACGCAGCGCCCCCCGGAACGGCAGCCGCAGGCGACCCAGCGCTCTACGCATGGCCGCCCCCCGTGAGCATCTGCACGATCTGATCGAGGCCACCACCGGGACCGGGCACGGCGGGAGCTGGCGGGCCCCCGCCCCGTCCCGTCTTGTCGAAGTAGGCGTGGGCTCCGGGGCAGTGGAACAGCGCGGGAGCAGAGTGGTGGTTCGGCCGTTCCTGGGGTAGCTCGCTCTGGGTGAGGATCGGTGAGCTCGAGGGCCCCGAGAAGTTGACGGTGGTGAGCCGCACGTTGAACCACTCGCCCCACGACGTCGTCTGCCAGTAGCCGGATACCCCCATCGGGGTCGTGCACAGGGTGCGTTCCAACCGGCCCTTGTTGCGAGCCAGGGTGGTGAGCACGGTGTCGAGGTTGCCGAGTGTGGCATCGATGTTGCCGCGTTCTGAGCGCAGCAGGTAGTGGAGCCGGCCTTGGACGTCGGAGAAGTTGCGCAGCACCCCGTTGATGTCGTTGCGGGCGCCCTGTAGCGTCCCCGAGGTCCGGTCGAGGTTGTCGAGGATGCCGGCTATGGCGTGGTTCTGGGTGGCGTAGGCATGCAGGATCTCGTCCGAGGTGACGATCGTGTGGGAGATCTCGTGGTTTATGCCGGCGAGCTGGGTGACGAGGCGCGCGCCGTTGTCTATCAGTTGGCCGACGGTCGCTTCGTCCCCGTTGAGGGCCTGATCGACCGCGCGTACGAAGGCGTTTGCTTCTTTGGGATCGATCGCCTGTAGCACCGGGCCCACGTCGTTGAGGAACCGGCCGATGTCCGCGGCGTCGGTGGTACGCGATACGGGGATCGTGCCTCCCTGCGCCAGCGGCTTGCCGCCGCGATGCGGATAGAGGTAGAGGTAGCGCAGCCCGAGGACGTTGCGCCAGCGCAGCGCGGCGGTGGTGGTCGTGGTGAGGGGCACGTCCTTCGAGAGCTCGAAGCGGACCACGGCTTTGCCGTGCGAGATCGACGCGTTGATCACCCTCCCGACGTCGACGCCGGCGACCTTGACCGCATCGCCCTCGTGCACGCCGGTGGCATCGGTGAACACGGCCTGGTACTGCTTGTAATGGGCGAAGAGCTGGTAGTTGGTGAGGCGCAGCGCCAGCACCACGGTGGCGGCCACGCACGTGGCGGTGAACAGCGCGACCTTGACGAGCGTTGCTTTGTTGAACCTCACCGGCCCCCGCCTCCGCACGCGCTGACGTTGTGGCGCACCTGCTGGGGGAGCGCGTAACAGATCTGTCTCAGCTGCTCCTTGAAGGAATCGCCGCCGATGAAGTTGACGAAGCCGGCCTGGGCGCTGCCGTCGGGCAGGAGATTACGGTCGATTGCCCCGCCCAGCTTGTAGACGTAGCGATAGAGGCCGTGGATGAGGTCGCGGATGCCCTGGGGATGGCGGGCGAGCGTCCCCAGGACGACGTCCCCGTGGTCGATCATGCGGTCCCACTGCTCGCGGTCGACGATCAGCAGGTCGGCGAGGTCGTTGGAGAAGGGCACGAGGGCGACGAGGGCTCTGCGCATGTTGGCCGCGGCCCGGTTCGACGCGTACACCGGGACGCCCTGGTTGATCGCACGCGCCAACCGGTTGAGGTCCACCCCCTTGGCTTTGAGCGCCCCGAACACCGTGTCGAGGTCGTCGAGCGCGGCGATCTGGTCCCGGGTGGTGGATGCGAAGGTACGGGACAGACGGGCGTTGTCGATCAGGGATCGGCGAAGGCTAAGGCCTTGGTTGCGCATCGCATCCGCAAGCGTCGTCACGATCGTGGCCGCATCCTGGGGCTTGATTGCGTTGAGCACGCGGGTGCCGTCGGCGAGCACGGCCTCGATCTCGGGACCGACGACCGTCCTGGTGATCGTCGAGCCGTCGGCGAGGTAGGGCCCGTGGTCGTGCGGCGGGAAGCTGAGGCCGACGAACCTCTCTCCGAGCAGGGTCTTGATGCCGATGAAGGCACGGGCGTCGCGCGGGACCTTGTACGGCTCATCGATGCGCAGGGTGACGACCGCCTTGCGGCCGCGCAGCTGGATGTTGGACACCTCACCGACCTTGACCCCGCGGATACGTACGTCGGCTTCGAGCTCGAGCTGCTGGCCGGCACGCGGGAGGATCGCGTTCACGTAGTAGTACGAGCGGAACGCTCCCGAGGTGAACTTGAGTCCCACCGTGACGAGGGTCGTGGCGATCGCGATGATCACCAGGCCGAGGGCGATCGTGCGCAGCTTGGCTGTCATCCGGCGATCCTCACGGTGTCGCCGCCGCCCCAGAACATCAGCGACAGCACGAGGTTGAGCACGACCACAGTGACGATCGAGGTGCGCAGCGCCCGTCCCGAAGCCACGCCGACGCCCGCGGGTCCGCCGGATGCCGTGTAACCGTAGTAGCAGTGGATCAACGTCACCACGACCGCGAACACGATGGCCTTTATGAGGCTGTAGACGATGTCGGTCGGGGGCAGGAAGAGCTGGAAGTAGTGGACGTAGGTTCCCACCGATAGCGAGAAGAAGCGGGTCACGATCAGCTGGGTCGCCATGTAGGAGGAGAACAGCGCCGCGAGGTACAAGGGGATGATCGTCAGCAGGGCCGCCCACACGCGCGTTGCGACCATGTAGACCACCGACGGGACGGCCATGACCTCGAGCGCGTCGATCTCCTCGGAGATCCGTGCCGCACCTATCTCCGCGGTGAACCCGGCCCCCACCTGGGCGGCCAGCGCGATGCCGGCGATCAAGGGGGTTATCTCGCGCGTGTTGGCCCACGAGGAAACGAGACCCACGAACGCCTGAGCACCGATCTGCTGCAATCCCTGGAAGCCCTCGAGCCCGACCTCGGTGCCGGTGAAGAAGGACATCGAGAAGATGACGAAGAACATGCCGGCACCCAGGATCAGGGCCCCGGCCCCCACCGTGATGTCCGAGATGAGCCCGATGATCAAGCCGCGATAGTGCAGCGCCCGGGGCAGCGATCTCACCACCGTGGCGTAGAAACGGCCCTGGCGCTCCATCTCCTCGAAGGGGGAGGCCGCCTTGTCGACGGTCCTCTCCGCCACCCTGCCGAGCAGTGTCGGAGCCTTCGCCGCTATCGCCATACCTGCACCTCAGAACTTCTGGGGGACGAAGTTGAAGTAGATCGAGGTGAGCACGAAGTTGAGGAAGAAGAGCACCACGAAGGTCACGACCACCGCCTGGTTGACGGCGTCGCCGACCCCCTTGGGGCCGCCTCGCACGAAGAAGCCCTTGTAGCAGGCGACCGTGCCCGCGACGAACCCGAAGATCGCCGACTTCGTCAGGGCCATCACGAGATCAAGGAGCTGGGACAGCTCGTTGAAGGACGCGAAGTAGGAGGACGTGGTCCCGTGCTGAACCGGCACGGCGAAGTACCAGCCGCCGGCGATGCCGGCGATGCTCACCACCGAATCCAGCAGTACCGCGACGAAGGTGGCGGCCACGATGCGCGGCATCACCACGCGCTGGATCACGTCGATCCCGAGGACTTGCATCGCGTCGATCTCGTCCCGGATCCGGCGGGAGCCGAGGTCGGCGCACATCGCCGAGCCCCCGACGCCGGCGATCAGCAGTGCGGTCGCGACCGGCGCCTCCTCGCGCACCACCGCGAGGACCATGGCGGCTCCGAGATGGGCCTCGGAGCCGAGGTTGCGCAGGAAGGACCCGACCTGCAGCGAGATCACCATCCCGAAGGGGATCGAGATGAGGATCACCGGCAGGGTCGTGACCCGCATCAGGAACCAGCACTGGTTGAGGAACTCCTCGACCGGCCACGGCCGGCGCAGCAGGACGTGGACCGACTCGAGCCCGACCGCGAACATCCGGCCTGCCTCGCGGACCACGTTGGTCACTTTGTCCTGCGGGCGGAGCGCGCTCACCGCCATGCGACCCTCCGGGGGGCGAGCCCGGACGGGGCGATCGGCCCCGGGCGCCGGCCGCTCGCGTCGACCGGCCCCCGTCGGGGGGAGCTGAGGTCCTGCATGACGCAGGGGTTCGGCGCGGCCCCCGCCTTACCCTTCCGCCTCCCGCCTCTCCGGGTAGGCTGCGGCCGGGTCGCCGCGCGTCCGGCGCACCCTTGTGGACCGTCGCCGGAGGGACGCACATGGTAGGCAAGCCGCTCGGCCGCCGGCCCGGGGGGCGCGGCCGGATCGGATGAACGCCTTGCATCACGCCCTGCAGGTCCTCGAGGTCGCGGTCTTCCTCGTGGTCGTGGCCGCGGCCCTCAACCTGTGGGCGCGGCGACGGGATCCGGCGTCGGGCTGGATTGCCGCGGCCTTCGTGGTCCTCACCGCGGTGCTCGTGATGGGCCTCATCATGCCGCACGGCAGGCTGTCGACGGCCGCAGCGTGGTTCGTGCGGATCGAGCTCGCCGCGATCACGCTGTTCCCCTTGCTGCTGCTGCGCTTCGTCGGCTCGCTGCTGCCCGGCCCCCGCTGGGTCGAGGCCGCTGGAACCGCGCTCACCGCCGCCGCGGTGGCATGGTCGCTGGCCCTGCCGCAGGAGGTCTTCGGTTCGTCCGCGATGCCGGGGTGGCTCGCTCTGTACCTGGCCCTGCTGGGCGTGCAGTGGGTATCGGTGACTGTCGCCGGCGTCGGCCGTCTGCTACGCGACCTGCGGCAGCAGCCGTCACCGACCCGCAAGCGCATGCTCACGCTCGCCGCGGGGGCCGGCAGCCTCGCGCTCGCGCTGGTCTTCGCCCTCGCGACGTCCACGCTGCAGGGGCTCACGGTGCTGGACCTCGCGCTGCAGGCGCTCACGGTGGTCTCGGCCCCGCTGTTCCTGCTCGGGTTCGCCCCACCGGGGGTGGTGCGGACGATGTGGCGCCAGGCGGAGCTGGTGCGCGTCCAGGCCGTCGAATCGGCCCTGATGGAGGCGCGTGACCCCGGGGCGATCGCCGCGGCGGTGCTGCCCCAGGTCACCCGCCTGCTCGGAGCGAGCGCGGCGCTGCTCGCTCGCGCCGACGGCAGCTGTGTGGGGGCGGTGGGTTTCGACGACGACGCGGCTGAGGTGGCGCGCCGCGCCGCGGCCGGGGACATTCCGTCCGAGC
>CADDZG010000143.1 GCA_902812355.1 Actinomycetota bacterium
GCCGTGGCGCGTCCCCTGGTGCGGGCGGAGGTCGTCGTGCTCGGTGGCGGTGGCGTCGTGGCTTCGACGCTGCCGCACGCGGGGGCGCTCGTCGGCGCGCGCTCGGGCGAGATCGAGCGGATCGGGCGGTCGTCCTACTTCGTCGCCTCTGCGCCTCTGCCGCTGGCCACCGGGGGCCGGGCAACGCTGCTGCTCGCGTCGCCCGCGGGTGCAATCGAGGCCGCGCGCCGCAGCGTCATGCGGATGCTGCTGCTGGTGGCGCTCGGGGTCGCGGTGTTGGTGAGCGGCCTCGCGTGGCTGTCGGGCAGACGGCTCACGCGTCCGATCAAGTCCCTCACCGCGGCCGCGGCCGCGGTGAGGGAGGGGGACCTCGGCGCCCATGCCCCGGTCGGGGGCCGGGACGAGGTCGGCGAGCTGGGAGAGACCTTCAACGAGATGACCGCATCGCTGGCGCGCATGACCCAGGGACTGCGCGATGCGGCCGAGCAGGAGCGGGCGCTGCGCGCGCGCATCGAGGCGATCATCGATTCGATGGCCGACGGCCTCGTGGCGGTCGATGCCGACGGGCGCGTGCTGGCCTTCAACCGCGCCCTCGAGGCGCTCTCGGGGGTCCCGGCGGCGGAGGCCCTCGGACGCCCGGCGAGCGCGGTGCTGCACCTTCAGGACGCCGCCGGGCATCCGGTCAGACCGCTGCCGGAGGGAACGAGGATGCGACGGGTGACCGAGGCGTTGCTGGTGCGGGACGGCGATGCGGTGCCGGTGGCGATCACCGGGGCCCGGCTCACCGACCACGAAGGTGTGCCGCGCGGGGGCGTGGCCGTGATCCGGGATATGACACGCGAGCGCGAGATCGACCGCATGAAGTCGCAGTTCCTGTCCAACATCTCCCACGAGCTGCGGACGCCCCTGACCCCGATCAAGGGTTACGCACAGATCCTCGGGGGGCCGGGGATCCCGCCGGAGGCGGTGCAGCGCTCCGCCCAGGGCATCACCGACGCAGCGGCGCGCCTCGAACGGATAGTCGAGCTCCTGGTGGACTTCGCCGCTCTGGAGGCGGGCCGTCTGTCGACCACGCCGACCGACGTCGACCTCGGTGCCCTGCTTGCCGAGATCGTCGACGGCTACCGTGGGCGCACCACCCGTCACGAGATCGAGCTGTCCGTCGAGCCCGGGCTGCCTGCGGTGGTGGGGGACGAACGGTTGCTGCGGCGGTCGTTCGAGGAGGTGCTCGACAACGCGGTCAAGTTCTCGCCGGATGGGGGGACGATCCGCGTCGAGGGCCGCCGGGTGCCGGGGGCGGCGGACGGCCGGGTCGAGATCGCCGTCGCCGATCAGGGCATCGGCATCGCGCCCGAGGATCTCGCCGACATCTTCTCCGACTTCCGCCAACTCGATGGCTCGGCGACGCGCGCCTACGGGGGTCTCGGACTCGGGCTGGCCTTCGTCAACCGGATAGTCGAGGCACACGACGGGCGCATCGAGGTGGACAGCCGGCCGGGGGCCGGCACGCGCCTCGCCATAACGCTGCCGTGTGGCCCCGCCCCACCCCCGGTGCGTTGACGTAGGGAACGTTTACGCTTCTGGCTCATGGTCGCGCGCCCTGACCGCCCGAGACGCGTCCGCATAGCCGTCGCCGTCGGGGCGCTGATCGTGCTCCTGGTGATCCTCTACAACCTGGCGCGCTTCTACACCGACGTGCTGTGGTTCCGAGAGATCGGGCTCACGTCGGTGCTGTGGACGAGCCTGCGCACCCAAGTGCTGGTCGGAGCGGCCGTGGGGATCGGGTTCGGTGCGATCGTGTGGGTCAACCTCTACCTCGCCGAACGCCTGGCGCCGGCGTACTGGGCGGCGGCGCTGTCGGTGTCCCGCCACGACCCCCTCGACCAGGTCCGGGCCCAATTGAGGCCCTTCGTGCGCTGGGTCCGCGGGGCTCTGGCGCTGCTGATCGCGCTGTTCGCCGGGGCGGCGGCATCGTCGACCTGGCGCACCTACCTGCTGTGGGCGAACCGCGTCGCCTTCCCGAACCGGGATCCACAGTTCCACCTCAACGTCGGGTTCTTCGTCTTCGAGCTGCCCTTCTACGGTGACGTCCTCGGGTGGATCTGGGGAGCCCTGCTGCTGGCTTTGGTGCTAAGCGCCGTCGCCCACTACTTCTACGGCTCCTTCGATCCCGCCCGCGGGTGGCGCGGTGTGGCCCCGAGCGCGCTGGCGCATCTGTCGGTACTGCTCGGCCTCGTCGCTCTCACAAGGGCTGGGCAGTACTGGCTCGGGCGATACTCGCTCGATCTCTCGTCGCGCGGCGTCGTCACCGGAGCTTCCTACACCGACGTCCACGCCGAGCTGCCGGCGCTCACGCTGCTGGCCGCGATCTCGGTCCTGTCGGCGGCGATGTTCCTCGCCAACATCCGGGTCCGCAGGCTGTCGTTGCCGCTGGCTGCGATCGGCATCTGGATCTTCATCTCGGTCGTCGCCGGCGCGGTGTGGCCCCTGTTCGTGCAGCGCTTCTCGGTCAAGCCCCAGGAGCTGCAGCGCGAGTCCCGCTACATCGCGCGCAACATCCAAGCCACGCGGGACGCGTTCGGCCTCGATCACGTACAGGATCGCAGCTTCCCCGCGTCGACCGCTCTCACCTCGAACCAGGTGGACGCGAACCGAGCCGTCCTGGGGAACGTGAGGCTGTGGGACCCCGACATCCTCCAGCGCGTGTATGCCCAGCTGCAGGCGATCCAGCTTTACTACCACTTCCCCGACGTCGACGTCGACCGCTATCCGATCGGCGGCAAGGAACGCCAGGTGCTGCTCTCGACACGCGAGATCGCCCTTCAGGATCTGCCGTCGCGCACGTGGCTCAACCTCCACCTCCGTTATACGCACGGCTACGGGATCGTGGCGAGCCTGGCCAACTCGTCCACCTCGGCGGGCGAGCCGGCCTTCCTGGTAAAGGGCGTTCCCCCGCGGGTCGTTCCCGATGCCGGCTCGCTCGACGCGTCGCAGCCGCGGGTGTATTTCGGTGAGACCTTCAGCCCGTCGCAGTACTCGATAGTGAACTCGGGCCAGAGCGAGCTCGATTATCCGAGCGGTAACGGCACGGTCAACTTCCACTACTCCGGTCCGGGCGGCATACCTATCGGCGGCCTCGCCACGCGCATCGCTTTCGCGCTGCGCGAGGGCGATCCGAACCTCGTGCTGTCGAGCCTGATCCGCCCCGATTCGAAGATCCTGATCTACCGCAACGTGCGGGATAGGGTCCACCGCGCGGCGCCCTTTCTGTACCTGGACGGGGACCCCTATCCCGCGGTGATAGACGGCCGTATCGACTGGATCGTCGATGCTTACACCGCGACCGACCTCTATCCCTACTCGGAGCGGATAGATGCCGGCAGAGCCCTGTCGGGGCCGTCGCAGGTGGCGCGCCTGCACGGCCGGATCAACTACGTACGGAACTCGGTCAAGGTCGTGGTCGACGCCTACACGGGCAAGATGACCTTCTATACGGTCCCCGGGGTCCGCGACCCATTGCTCGAGGCGTGGAAGAAGGCCTTCCCCGCGCTGTTCACGTCACGCCCGCCTCCAGCCGCGCTGCAGGCTCACTTCCGTTATCCGGAAGACCTCTTCGCGGTGCAGTCCGAGGTGTGGAGCCTGTACCACATGAGCAAGCCGGCGGAGTTCTACTCCAAGCGGGACCAGTGGGCGATCCCCGACAACCCGCAGAACCTCGGGGCCGCCTTTGCCGGGCTCCCGCCCAAGGTGCCCCCGACCTACCTGTTGTTCCGGCTGCCCGGCGAGGGCCGTCAGGAGTTCGTCCTCGCTCGTCCCTACACGCCCCGTACCCGCAACAACATGGTCGCGGAGCTGGTGGCGCGCAACGATCCGCCGCACTACGGCCAGCTCGTGACGTTGCGCTTCGGCGACCGTTTCGTGCAGGGACCGATCCAGGTCGACAACCTGATCAACCAGGATGTGCGCGTGTCGCGCCTCAAGTCGCTGCTCAACCAACAGGGTTCCAAGGTCGAGTTCGGCTCGCTGGTGATCCTGCCGATCGCCCGTTCGTTGCTGTACGTGCAACCGATGTTCGTCACCGCGCGCAACGTCGGTATCCCCGAGCTCAAGAAGGTCATCCTCGTGCTCGGGCAGCGGGTGGTGATGGGGGACGACTTCCCCCAGGCCCTCGGGGCCCTGTTCCACGGGCGTGGCCGCCCGCCCGCGGCGCCCAAGGCGGCTCCGCCCGCCAAGCCGGCCAAGGGCGTAGCCGCGCGTGTCGCCGAGCTGCTGCAGCGGGCCGATCGCCTCTACGGACAGGCGCAGCGAGCGTTGTCCCGGGGTGATTTCGCCACCTACGGCAAGCGGATCCAGGCCCTCGGTAAGGTCCTGGCCGAGGCGCGCCGCCTGAGCCACCAGAACGCCGCGCCCTCTCCGTCGCCGTCGCCCGGCGGCTGAGCGACCAACCCGCGGCCGCGCCCCGCTCCACCCGGCGGTTCGCCGGCTCCCAGAAGCTACAGGATGCCGATCCCAAGGTTGCGAACACGTCGTTGCGGCCGCCGGGGGTCCCGTGCAGTCCGCCCCAGATCACGAAGGTGCATGCGGCTCCGTGCCACAGCCCTCCCAGCAGCATGGTGTGCATGAGGTTGGGGCGTCACGGCACCACGACTTCGGCGCTCCGTGCCACAGCCCTGCCAGCAGCATGGTGTGCATGAGGTTGCGGTAGGTCACGCGCTTGCCGCTGCGGTTGCCGCCCAGGGGCACGTAAGGGGCCCGGCCCGGGCCCGCGGCCGGCCGAGCGCCCCGGAGCGTGGCGGCGCGCGCCCGGCGCCGCCCTTGTTAGTCTTGAGTGCGCAGGGTGGAGCAGTCTGGTAGCTCGCCGGGCTCATAACCCGGAGGTCGCGGGTTCAAATCCCGCCCCTGCAACGAAACCTCCAAGGCCGCCGCAGGGCGGTCCCTGCGTCTCGGCTCGCCCGTGTCCCACCGAGGGATACCCCGTGTCCCACCGAGGGATACCCCGTGTCCCACCCGAGGGATACCCCGTGTCCCACCCGAGGGATACCCCGGGTCCGCCCGAGGGATATCCCGTACCGTTCACGCTGTGCGCTCCGGGGCGCGAGCCGGGGCCGGCTTTTGCCCGGGGAAGCACAGAGTCGTGCCCCGAACGAAAGGACGACGGCCGTGCACCTGATGGGTACCGCGATCGCGGCGGATCTGTTCCGCATGGGTATCCCCGTGGCCGAAAAGGCCATCCGGACGGTGGGGGTCTACCTGGGCCTGGTGCTCTTGCTGCGGCTCGGCGGCAAGCGCGATCTCGCCCAGTTGAACTCCTTCGACCTCGTCGTTCTATTGCTGCTCAGCAACGATGTTCAGAATGCGGTGATCGGCAACGACAACTCGCTGACGGGAGGGCTCCTCGGTGCCGCGATCCTGATCGCCGTCAACGCGGTCACCGTGCGCACCCTGCGTCACTACCCGCGCGGCGTGAAGTGGTTCGAGGGCACCCCCACCCCCCTGATCAGCGATGGTCGGTTGGATCGCGACGCCGTCCGGCGCGAGGGTCTGCTCCCCGGCGACGTGGTGACGGCGATCCGCCGCCAAGGTGCCAGCGATATCACCGACGTGAAGAGCGCGGTCCTCGCGCCGGGGGGCACGATCGTGGTCGAGCTCAAGCCCGAAGCCCAGCTCGCCAGGGCGGCGGACGTCGCCCGGCTCGAAGCCAAGCTCGACCGCTTGCTGGCGCGGGCCTGACGGCGGCCCTGGATGTGTCGGTGATACTGCGATCGAGATGCTGGACGGCATGCCGGATGCGACGATGCGGGACCTCGCCGGCCGCCGCGTGCGGATCGTGGAGCGCGGCACGGGCGACGCGGTGGTCGTCCTGCACGGTTGGGGAGGGCGCATCGAGTCGATGGCGCCGGTGATCGACTGTTTGTCACAGGCCTTCCGGGTGATCGCGGTGGACCTCCCCGGCTTCGGCGCCTCGCCGGCCCCCGAGCAGGCCTGGGGGACCCCCGAGTACGCCGGCTTCGTGGCCGGGGTGGTGGGGGATCTCGGTGTCGATCCGGCCGACCTCGTGGGGCACTCCTATGGAGGCAAGACCGCCCTGTGGCTGGCCGCCACCCGGCCCGAGCTCGTTACCCGGGTCGTGGCCGTGGACCCGTCGGGATTGCGCCGGGCCCCCGACGCGCGCACGCGGTTGCGCCGGGCCGCGTCG
>CADDZG010000144.1 GCA_902812355.1 Actinomycetota bacterium
GGGCCGGGCGCGCGCCGCGTTGGCTCGCGCCTTGGCGACCGGCCGGGACGCCCCCTTGGCCAGCTCCTCCTCGAGCGTCTGCTCGTAGATCTCGTCGGGGGTGGGCATGCCGCGCTCCGGTTTCTACAGCGGACCCGAGATGCCGCCGTCCTTGCGGATCCGCCAGAAGTGGATCGCCACGAACAGCACCAGCAGGAAGGGCAGGAACAGGACGTGCAACGTGTACCAGCGCACCAGCGTCGGGGCGCCGATCACCGGCCCCCCGAGCAGCGCGAACTGCACCTGGTCACCTATCACCGGCGAGTTCTGCATCATCGAGGTGCCGACCGTCACCGCCCAGATCGCGAGCTGATCCCAGGGCAGCAGGTAGCCGGTGAAGGCGAGCAACAGGGTCAGCAGCAGGAGCACGACGCCGACGACCCAGTTGAATTCGCGCGGCGGCTTGTACGCGCCGGTGTAGAAGACGCGCGCCATGTGCAGGAACACGGTGATCACCATGAGGTGCGCGGCCCAGCGGTGGAGGTTCCGTACCAGCAGCCCGAAGGACACCTGCGTCTGCAGCGACTGCACGTCCTGATAGACGACGTCGACCGAGGGCCGGTAGAAGAACATGAGGTAGATGCCGGTGATCGTGAGGACGATGAAGAGGAAGAACGACAGGCCCCCGAGGCACAGCGTGTAGGACAGCTTGATCCCATGCCTCTTCACCTTCACCGGGTGGAGGTGATACAGGACCGAGTTCATCATCACGTAGGCGCGGTTGCGCGGGGAATCCGCGTAGCCGCCGCGGAACATCGAGCCCGGGCGGAACACGGCCCGCCACACCTGGCTGTCGCGCAGCTGCTCGATCCGTTCGCTCAGCCGGGCCCCCCGGCCTCCCCCCTGCACCGTGGCATCCCTCCGATCGGGCGGCTACCCGTGCACCGGCCCCTGCGTCACCCTGCTCTGCGGGCCGGCTCCCGGTGCGGCTCGAGCTCCTCGAGGCGCTCGGTCACGTCGGGGCGTCCGACCCTGCGCTGCTTGGCCTTCTGCCAGAAATAGAAGGTGGCGAGCATCGCGGCCAGGAGGCCGAACTGTACGACGTTGGCCACGATGTCGCGGGCGATGCGGATCTGGATCGTGTTGAGCCCCTGGTCGCCGACGAACGGCAGGTGCTTGCTCCACTCGATCAGGGTCGCCACCTTGGCGTCGGCCTTGTAGATCAGCCACGACGGCAGCTGGCCCAGGAGCAGGACGGCGACGGCCCAGATCAGCAGGCCCCCCACGATGGCACGGGTCCACGACATCGGGCGATCGACCCATGCGTAGAAGCGGTCGCGGGCTCTCATGCCGGCGTCATACTAATAAAAAGCAGCCGGGCCGCAAATGACCAGCCCACGGCGCCGGCACCCTTTCAGGTCCGGCGCTGTTTGACCCGTTCCAGGCGTGTGCGCACGGCGCGCGTGCGGGCCTGCACCCAGGCCGAGTACGCGCAGATCCCGCAGCCCACGACCGCCAGGGCCACGGCCAGCCATGCGCCGTTGCTCATGCCGGCACCGCGGTGCGCTCGTCCCGGGCCCGCTCGATCTCGGCCTGCTCGAGCGCGTCGGTGAGGCGCCCGAGGTACACCCGCCGGCCGAGCAGCCACACGTACAGCAACGTGAAGGACACGAGGGACACGAAGAAGGCGCCGAGCTCGCGCACCCCGAGCCCCGAATCCTGCGCCGGCAAGGGGGCGGGTCCGCTGGGATGCAGGGTGCGCCACCAGTACACCGAGAAGTGCACGATCGGTACGTCGAGGAAGGCGACGATCGCCACCACCGCAGCCAGTCGCCCGACGCGTTGCTTGTCCGTGGCGAGGCCGCGTAGCAGCAGGTAGCCGACGTAGCCGAGCCACAGCACGAGGGTCGAGGTGAGACGCGCGTCCCACTGCCACCACGTGCCCCACACGGGACGTGCCCAGATGGGCCCGGTGACGAGCACGAAGGTCGTGAACAGGACCCCGATCTCGGCCGATGCCTGGGCGACGAGATCCCAGCGCCGCCGTTCGGTGCGCAGGAAGGCGATCGAAGCCACGAAGGTGACGGCGAAGGCGAGGTAGGCGACCCACGCCGACGGCACGTGGAAGTAAAAGATGCGCTGCAGCTGGCCCCCCATCGACGCCTGTGCCTCGCGCGCCACGAACAGCGCGAGCACGAGGCTCAGTATCAGGCCGGCCAGCGCGAGCACGCCGAGCGGCCGCAGCGCGGCGGGTGGACGCGGCACTTGGAACGGATCGTCCATGCATCCGTCAGACTACAGGCAGGCGCGCAGCAACGCGAAGGGATGCCGACGTGAGCAACCGGGAGCCCACGCCTCGCCCCGCCGCCCTCGATCAGAAGGCGGGGGCGCGCCGCGGGGGCCTCGATACCAGCGCGCTGGGGGCCGCCGAGCGCGCCCTGAGCGGCGCCCAGCGCTCTCCGCTGCGGCGTCTGCTCCCGTTCCTCGGTCCCGCCTTCATCGCAGCAGTCGCCTACATCGACCCCGGCAATTTCGCCACCAACATCCAGGCCGGGTCGCGCTACGGCTACCGCCTCGTGTGGGTCGTGGTCGCGGCCAACCTCATGGCGATGCTGATTCAGATCCTGTCGGCCAAGCTCGGCATCGCCACCGGCCGCAACCTGCCCGAGGTCGTGCGTGAGCGGGCGCCGCGGCCGGTGACGGTGGCGCTGTGGGTGTGCGCCGAGCTCGTGGCCATGGCTACCGATCTCGCGGAGTTCGTCGGCGCCGCGCTCGGTTTCAACCTGCTGTTCGGCATCCCGTTGCTGCCCGCCGCCCTGCTCACCGGCGTGGTCACCTTTGTGATCCTCGGTCTGCAGAGCCGCGGCTTCCGCCCCTTCGAGGCGGTGATCGCCGCCCTCGTCGGCGTGATCGCGGTGTGCTACCTGGTCGAGACGATCCTCGGAGAGCCCGACCTCGGCGCGGCGGCGGGGAGCTTCGCCCCGCCGTCTTTCGCCGGTGCGGGCAGCGTGCTGCTCGGTGTCGGGATCCTCGGCGCCACTGTGATGCCCCACGTGATCTACCTGCACTCGGCCCTCACGCAGGGTCGCATCGTGGTCGGTGACCCCGAGCGGCGGAGACGGTTGATGCGTTACGAGCGGATCGACGTGGTGGTCGCGATGTCGATCGCCGGGCTGGTGAACGTGGCGATGCTGATGATGGCCGCGGCCACCTTCCACACCACAGGGCACACCGGCGTGGCTTCGATCGAGCAGGCCCACCGCACCCTCAAGCCGCTGCTGGGCGAAGCCTCGAGCGTGATCTTCGGCATCTCGCTGCTGGCCAGCGGCTTGTCGTCGTCGACCGTGGGCACGATGGCCGGCCAGGTGGTGATGCAGGGCTTCATCCGCCGCCAGGTTCCGATCTGGGTGCGGCGTCTGGCCACCATGACCCCGGCCCTCGTGGTCGTGGGCCTCGGCCTCGACCCCACCCACACGCTCGTGCTCAGCCAGGTGGTGCTGTCCTTCGGCATCCCGCTGGCACTGATCCCCCTCGCCCTGTTCACCTCGCAGGGCGAGCTCATGGGGTCGCTGCGCAACTCCCGGCTCACGGCCACGACGGTGTGGGTGGTGGCTACGCTGATCGTCGGGCTCAACCTTTTCCTGCTCGTGGAGACGTTCGCGTGAGCTTCGAGAAGCTGCTGGTGCCGCTCGACGGTTCCCGTCTCGCCGAGGAGGCCCTGGTGCCGGCGGCCTCGCTGGCCCGGCACCTCGGCAGCGAGATCATGCTGCTGCACGTGCTCGAGCGCGATGCGCCCTTGAGCGTGCACGGGGATCGCCACATCACCGAGGCCGACGAAGGCGCCGGCTACCTCGAGGACGTCGCCGCCCGCCTGCGTGCCGAGGGCCTCGAGGTCCGCACCCACCTGCACTCGCGCGGGGTCGACTCGGTGGCGGTGGCGATCGATGCGCACGCCCACGAGTACGGCACCGACCTGATCGTGATGTGCAAGCACGGCCGCTCGGGGCTGCGGGACCGCATCATGGGCAACATCGCGCAACAGATCCTGCGCGGGGGCGGCACCCCGATCCTGCTGCGCACCCAGCAGGGCCCCCCGCCGCGCCGCTTCGAGCTGGCGCGCATCCTCGTGCCGCTGGACTTCGAGCACGACGTCGATGCAGTGCTGGGCGTCGTGTGCGAGCTGGCCGTCGCCTACGGCTCGGCGGTGACCCTGCTGACCGCGGTGCCGACCCTCGCGGAGGCGCGGCGCGAGAGCATCTCGGCGCGTCTGCTGCCCCGCACCACCGCCGCCGGACTCGAGATGGAGCGCGAGGAAGCCGGTGGCGAGCTGCGCCGCCACGGCGAGCAGCTTGCCCGTCGCGGCGTCGACGTCGAGGTGGCGCTGGCCGACGGGGAGCCCGCGGCGGCGATCCTCGACGAGGCGCGTGCCCGGAGGGCCGACCTCGTGGTGCTGTCGACCCACGCACGTGCCGGCTTCGAGACGTGGCTCGAGCACAGCGTCGGGGGCCGGGTCATCGCCGGGGGGCCGGAGAACCTTCTGCTGTTGCGTGAGCTGTGAAGCCCGGCTCAGCCGAGCGCGTGCTCGGCGGTGATCCCACCGACCACGGCGAACACGACGTCGAAGGCGACGAGGATCGCGAACCACCCGCTGCCCGACACCGCGGCAAGTCCCGACCCGCTCCACAAACCGGCGCTGAGCTCGACCGCGGCGATGAACACCGGCACCAGCGCCGGCAGGGCAAGCACCGGCAGCAGCAGCTCGCGGCTGCGCGTCTGAGCGGCGAGCGACGCGAACAAGGTGCCGATCGCGGCGAAGCCGACGTCGACCAGGAGGGTCACGCCGGCGAAGGGGGCCCATCCCGCGTCGATGCCCCACAGCAGCGCGAACACCGGCACCAGCACGGCCTCGGTCACCACGAGGTAGCCGAGGTTGGCGAGCGCCTTGGCCGCGAACAGCGCGCCGCGGTCGAGCGGCATCAACAGGACTGCGTCGAGCGCCCCCTCGGCGCGCTCGGACTCGTAGGTGCGGGCGAAGGCGATCAGCCCGGAGAACAGCACCGTGACCCACAGGAAGCCGGCCACCACCTGGGCCGTGGCCAGGCCGCGCCGCGCCCCTCCGGCCCCCACCCCCTCGCCGGTGCCGGGCAGGGAGAAGGCCAGCAGCAGGGCAACGGCGAGCGCGAAGGCGAGCATCGGGGGCAGGGTGTCCCGGGCCCGCAGCTCGGCACGCAGGTCCTTGACCAGCAGGGCCAGCGTGGCCCGGCCGAAGCCCGGTCTCGGGCGGGCGCGCAGCGCGACGTCCGAGCGCGTCCCGCCGACGGTGACGTCGCCCATCGGGCTCACGCTCCGTTGCGGTGCAGCGCCAGGACGCCGCGGCGCAGCACCATCGTGGCGGTGGCGTAGGGCTTGACCCGCTTGGCTCCATGGGTGGCGACGATCGCGCAACGCCCCGGCCGCCACCATTCCACGATCGCACGCGAGATCAGCTCCGCAGCGTCGTCGTCAACGTTGGCGTAGGGCTCGTCGAGCAGCAGGACCTCGGGGTCGTGCAGCAGGGCGCGTGCCACCGCGGCGCGCCGGCGCAGCCCCGCGGATAGTGCCCGGACCCGCTCGTGCGCGCAGCCGGCCAGCCCGAGGGCGCCCAGCACGTCCTCGCAGCGCTCGGCGGGTGTCCCGTTGAGGGTGGCGAACAGCCGCAGGTTCTCGGCCAGCGTCAGCTCCGGATAGAGGCCGGGGGCATGCCCCGCGTAGCCGATCAGCGCGCGCAGGGCCGGAGGCGGCGGATAGGTCGCCCGGCCCAGCACCGTGGCCTTGCCGGCGCTGGGGCGCAGCAGCCCCGCGAGGACCCGCAGAAGGGTGGTCTTGCCCGATCCGTTGGGCCCGAACAACCCGGTGATCCCCGGCCCAATCCGGGCCTGCACCCGGTCGAGCGCGACCGTGCGCCCGTAGACGACGTCGACCCGGTCGAGCGTGATCACGGAGCCTTCTGCGGCTCGGCCGCCAGGCGGCGCTTGAGCTCGTCACGCCGCCGCCGGTAGTCGTCGTCGTCGAGCTCGCCGGCCCGGTAGCGCAGGTCGAGGGCGGCGATCGCCTCGATCGTCTGAGCGCGCGTGGCGGGCTCGACCGGCATGTCCGGCACCGGGGCCGGCCGCCGCCGCGCCCGCCA
>CADDZG010000145.1 GCA_902812355.1 Actinomycetota bacterium
CGCCGGGACCTGCCGATGGCGATCGCCGCCGGGGGGCCGGGCGCTACCACGGTGTCGGCCACCCTGTGGGCGGCCCACCGGGCGGGGATCGAGGTGGCAGCCACCGGCGGGATCGGGGGCGTGCACCGGGGTTCCGGCGATGTGTCCGCCGACCTGCTCGAGCTGGCGCGCACCCCGGCGACCCTGGTGTGCTCGGGCCCCAAGTCGATCGTCGATCCGGCGGCGACGCTCGAGCGGCTCGAGGAGCTCGGCGTGGGGGTGGTCGGTTACCGCTGTGAGCGCTTGCCGTTCTTCGTAGTGCGCGACGCCGACCTGCCGTTGGAGCACCGTGCCGACCGCCCGGAGGAGGTCGCGGCCATCGTGGGGGCCCGGCGGTCGCTCGGCATCCGTTCGGCCCTGGTGGTCTGTAACCCGATCCCAGCGAGCGCGGCCCTACCGGCCGAGGAGGTCGACGCTGCGGTCGCCGCCTGTCTCGCCGAGGCCGAGGCCAGCGGCGTGCGGGGCAAGGAGGTGACGCCGTTCTTGCTGTCGTGTCTGGGCGAGGCGACCGGCGGCCGCAGCGTGGAAGCCAACCTCGCACTGCTACGCAGCAACGCCGCGGCGGCAGCCGACATCGCGGTCGCCGCGGCCGGCCGGCGCCCGCTCGGGGCCGAGCAGGAGATGCGGGGCGAAGGGTCGTAGTGTCTCAGGGTTCGATGGGTCGTCGCGCTCCGGGACAGGGAGGTCTGGGGATGGTCGCAAGCACGCGTTGGTGCAGATCGTTGTGCACGTTGGCCGCGGTCGTAGCGCTCGTAGCCGTGAGCGTCCTGCCCGCGGGAGCCCGGCCGCAAGCCAAGGCCCGGCCGGCGGCCAAGAGCGGGGGCACGAGCTTCGTGAACTTCGAGCTCGCCGGGCTGCCGCTGGCTCCGGTGGGCGTCACCTGCCCCGGGGCGAGCAACTGCTACAACTACGCGGCCGAGCCGGCGATCCGGGCCAACCCTGCAGGTGAGTTCTTCGCCTCGTCGGAGAACGGCCTCGGCGGAGGTACCGACGCGTGGCGCTCGTCCGACGGCGGCGTGCACTACACACAGCTGCAATGTCCCGACTGCCTATCGAGCGCCAACGACACCGGCTTCGCCCCGGGTGGGGGCGACACCGACCTGGCGGTTGCCCCGGTGCGCAATGCCACAGGCAACTACAACGTGTACGTCGCGAGCTTGACTCTCGCCGACATCGATGTGTCGACTTCGACCGACAACGGTGAGACCTTCACACTCAACCCGGTGGGGGCGCTGGTGCCGGTGGACGACCGCGAGTGGATAGCCGCCGACGATGCCCAGAAGGTGTGCGTGTCCTACCACGACATCGCCACCTTCAACATCGACGTCAACTGCTCCTACGACGCGGGCACGACCTTCACCCAGCTCGGTGAGGCGATAGACGGCAACCACACCTATGCGATCAACGCCAATGAGATCGGCAACCTCGCGATCGACACGAGCGCGTCGTCGCCCTACCGCCACACGATCTACCAGACGTTCAGCTCGGTGGACTCGACCCAGGAGCAGGCCGTGTGCGTCACCACGGGGCCGTGCAACTACCGCGACGTGTGGGTGGCGGTGTCAACCGACGGAGGCAAGACGTTCACCGATCATCTCGTGCACCAAGGGCCGGCGGGAACCAGCTACGGTCACCAGTTCGTGAACGTCTCGGTGGATCGGGCCGGCAACGTTTACTCGGTCTACTCAGACGACCACAACGTCTATTACAGCTACTCGGCCAATCAGGGCAACACGTGGCACGGCCCGTTCAAAGTCAACAGCGGGTCGGCGGCGACGGCGATAATGCCGTGGAGCGTGGCCGGGGCGGCGGGCAAGCTCGACATCGTCTACTACGGCACCTCCTACTACCAGTCGGGCACCGCTCCGGACAACTATCCGTCGAGCGCCGCGTGGCATGTGTACTTCGCCCAGAACCTCAAGGCGACTTCAGGCGGCAGCTTCAAGCAGGTCCAGGCGAGCCCGGTGAACCACTACGGTGGCGTGTGCGAGAGCGGCGTTACCTGCAGCGGGAACCGTGACCTCTACGACGACTTCGGGGTCGCTGCGAGTCCGGTGACGGGCATGGCGTCGATCGTGTACTCCGACGATCAATACACGAACACCGCGGACAGCCCCCCGCAGCCCGGCTGCACGCCCGACGCGTCCAACACGAGCTCCTGCGACCACACCGCCGTCGCCACCCAGACGGGCGGCAAGGGCATCTACTGAGATGGAGAGCGGTCCGGCGGGGCGGGTTCGTCCCGCCGGACGTGCTCGCTCAGGGGGCGACCTGCAACTGGGAGTTGCCGGCGCTCGGCGGGATGAACGGCGGTAGCGTCAGGAACGATCCGATCGTGCCCCGGTAGTGCCCGTAGGCGGCCGGGACGGTGATCGTCGTCGGGAAGCCTCCGAGTCCGTTGAGCACGACGCCGGAGATCACGACGTTGCTGCCGTCCATGGTCCACGTGACGTCGCCGCGGTCGGCGGCGGCACCCTCACCGTGCCCGCAGTCCGAACCCGCGTAGTCTCCGGTCCCGTCGCGGTTGAGCTCGATCCACAGCCAGAGTCCGCCTCCGTGCGGGCCGCCGACGTTGGCCGACAGCTCCACCTGGTACTGCGCGCCCGGCCCGTAGTCGGCCAGCGCCGGACTCGCTCCGAACCCGATCGCCGCGACCGTCAACGCTCCGGCGACCATGAGCCTTCTGACACGCGACATCATCATCGTCATTCACCCCCTTCCTCCCCGGGGTTCGGTGGCCTCACGGCGCGCCGGTCGGGAGATCCAACGTTCGGATCCTAGGTAGGGGAGACATGGCTCACAAGGGCTTTGGATAGCCAAGGGTTGGTTGCGTGCCTCGTTATCCGCGGCGCGCGCACGGCGGTATGGGACATGTTCGGCCGAAGTGCACGCTCCGGGCATGCTCGCGGACCGACCCCCGGCCGGGACGTCGTGAGGGCACTGGGCGGGAGGTGACCGCCGAGGCAGATGGGGTGCGACGGGAGCGCGTTTGGAGGGTGCGGACGCGACGGAGCGGGCCGAGCGCGTCGAGGGCGTCCTGGCGGGACTGGCGGCGCGTGACTGCCTCGGGGCGCCGATCGAGAGGTGGTGCGTGGGCTGCCCCCCGCCGGTCGGCATGGGCGCCGTCGTCCCGCCTACTCCCCGCGGCGTAGCCCCGGGCCGGGCGATCGGTCCCGCAGAGGGAGCCGACGACGCTCCTTCCGGACGATGACGCCGGGTTGCCCGGCCGCCATCGTGGACCGGCGGTGCTCGGACGGCTCCGGTCCCGCACCTGCGCCGGATGAAGCGGTCGATAGGCCGTTCGCCCGATGGACGCGGCAACCCCCCGCGCCGATGGTGGGCGAAGGAAGCCGGGTATCGGTCGTCCGGCGGATGTTGCCGGGCCGCAACCCGGCTCAGCATCCAGGGGCCGGATGCCGTTCGAGCCGGTGGAAGGACCGACGATCGGAGGGAGACATGAGGACCGCAACGTTCGCAAACAGAGGCGGTGCCCTCTCCACGATGGCCGGGTTCGTCCTGTGCCACCGGCGGCTGGTGATCGGGGCATGGCTGCTGGTGCTCGTCGCAGGGGGTTTCGCGAGCTCCCGGCTCGCCGACCGTCTCACGGTCGACTTCTCGCTGCCCGGTCAGCCGGGCTACGAGACGGCCAAGCGCATCGAGGCGACCTACGGCACGACCGCCGGCTTCCAGCCGCCCACGATCGTGGTGGTGACGGCGCCTCGGGGGCAACGGATCCGGGCCGGCGGACCGGCGACCGCCGCGCTCGAGCGGCTCCACCACGCGCTGCCCGGATCGCGGGTCGTGGGCTACGCCAACACCGGCGACCGGCGGTTCTTGACGGACGACGGGCGCAGCACTTTCGCGCTCCTGCTCACGCCCGGGACCGAGGGTTTCGGTGGTGACACCGTCGGCCCCGCGGCGCGGGCCGCACTCGGGTCGGCGCTGCCACCCGGTTACAGGCTTGGGATCACCGGGCTCACCCAGCTGCAGTCCTCCGGTGGCGGCGAAGGCACCGGGGTGCTCGCCGAGACCTTGATCGGGGGAGCCGGGGCCCTCGCCGTGCTCGCCTTCGTGTTCGCGTCGCTTCTGGCGCTGGTGCCGCTGGCGGTCGCCGCGGTGTCGATCTTGTCGACCCTGCTCGTGGTGCTCGGACTGACCTACGTCACGGACGTGTCGTTCATCGTGCAGTTCCTGGTGGCGCTGGTCGGGCTCGGGATCGCGATCGATTACAGCCTGCTGCTGGTGACCCGCTGGCGTGAAGAACGCGCCCGCGGGCGCAGCAACCACGAAGCGGTGGTGCGGGCGGTGGCTACGGCCGGCCACACGGTTGCGGTGTCGGGGCTCACGGTCGCGATCGGGCTCGTGGCGCTGATCGTGCTGCCGGTGCCGGGGCTGCGCAGCGTGGGCGTCGGCGGGGTCCTGATCCCCGCGGTATCGGTGCTCGTCACCCTGACCCTGCTCCCGGCGATACTCGGAGGGATCGGGCCGCGCGTCGATTGGCCGCGCCTGCGCCACGAGGAGCGCGCGAGCGCAGCGTGGACGCGCTGGAGCGCGCTCGTCTTCCGTCACCGGGTGACCGCAGCAGGACTCGGGATCGTCGTGCTCGCCCTGTGCATCCTGCCGGCGTTCGGGCTCAAGGTCGGCGAGACGAGCGCCCGGGCGCTGAGCCACAGCGGCCCGGCCTACGAGACCTACCACCGCCTGGTCCGGGGCGGCGTTCCCGGAGGGGTGCTGACGCCGCTCGAGGTGCTGACGCGGTCCGATGCCGCCGCCGGCGCGCTGCGCGCCGTGGGCGGGGCCCGCGGGATCCCGATCGCCACGATCCCCGGCGGAGCCGATGGCCACCGGGCCGGGTTGACCGACATCGTGGCCGTCCCGGCAACCGAGACCGTCAACAACGAGACGCTCACGCCCGTGCGCAACGTGCAGGATGCGGTTGCCGGGATGCCGGGCGTGATCGGGGTCGCGGGGATCGGGCCCGTGCAGCAGGACTACGGCCACGCCGTGTTCGGCAGCTTCCCGCTGATGTTCAGCCTCATCGCTCTGGTCACCTTCCTGCTGCTGGCGCGCGCCTTCCGCTCGCTACTGCTGGCGGCCAAGGCGGTGGTGCTCAATCTCGTGTCGCTCGCAGCCACCTTCGGGCTGCTGACGTGGTTCTGGCAGGAGGGCCACGGGTCGGAGACGCTGTTCAACATCCCGGCCACCGGAGCGATCACTTTCTGGCTCCCGCTCATGGTGTTCGCGTTCCTGTTCGGGCTGTCGATGGACTACGAGGTCTTCATCCTGAGCCGGGTGCGTGAGGAATACGACGAGTCCGGTTCCACCGAGCACGCGGTGACCGAAGGTCTCGGGCGCACCGGGCGCCTGGTGACGAGTGCAGCGCTGATCCTGTTCCTTGCCTTCGCCTCGCTCGCATCGGCCCCCAACACCGACATCAAGGTGCTCGCTACCGGGTTGGGGGCCGGGATCCTGCTCGACGCCACGATCGTGCGCGCCCTGCTGGTGCCGGCGCTGGTCGCCCTGCTGGGCCGGTGGAACTGGTGGCTGCCGCAGCCGCTGGAGAAGGCACTGGTGGTGCGCAGGCCGGGGGCGGGCCGCTACGCCCGCTCCGACGCGGGCGACGGCGCGACATAGGGCATGGGCTGCCGGGAGCGTCAGGGGCCGGCCCGTTTCGGCGTCACCGCTCGAGGTGGATCCGGCCCCGACGTTGACCTGGGGCCACGAAGCACGTCCGAGGCTCGGTGGAGGACGCCTCGAGATGGAGGCGGCAGATCCCGAGGCGGGAACGTGAACCCGTCACTCTGCACCTCTCCCGAGCCCTGCGGGCAGGACCGCCGGCGCATCGGAAGCCCTGCGTCGAGTGCGGCCGGGGCGGCGGTGAGGCCGCCGGCGGCTCATGGGGCGGGGCCGCCGCTGCGGGCTCCCTAGCCG
>CADDZG010000146.1 GCA_902812355.1 Actinomycetota bacterium
CGACGGGGTGCTCCACGACGGGGTGCTCCACGACGGGGTGCTCCACGACGGGGTGCTCCACGACGGGGTGCTCCACGACGGGGTGCTCCACGACGGGGTGCTCCACGACGGGGTGCTCCACGACGGGGTGCTCCACGACGGGCTGTGGGTCTTGGCCCCCACGAACAGGGCCGAGCCTGCGAGCGCGAGGGCTGCGACGCCGATCGCGGCTCGCCGCAGCACCTTCCGTGGTCCTGTGGTCTGGCTTCCCCGGGTCGATCCCACTGTTACCCCCTTCTAGGCGGCTTCTCGATCGCGCGCTGTGTGCGGCTTCCGAAGCAGCATCTAGCATCGGTTGGGTGTGCCGAAATGGTCCGTTCGGGCCATCTCTGTGATGATCTATAAGAGCCACATGACGCGTAGTCCGAGATGACTATGGGAGTTGTCCACGGCGCCGTCGGGCGGCCCGGAGTTTAGGCTCGGCTCAGCAAGGCGAGAAGTCGCGTGTTGGACGCCGCCCGCCGATCAAGGAGGAGCGATGGCCAGGACCAAGAAGGCGAGCAAGGAGTTCATCCGGGCCCGCAAGCAGGTGTCGGAGGCCGCCCGCAGTATAGGGGAGGTCGGGCGTAAGGCGGTCCGGCTGGCCGGTGAGACCGCCCGCGACGTGTCCCGCACGCGTGATGCCAAGGTGGCTCGCAAGC
This sequence comes from Actinomycetota bacterium, assembly GCA_902812355.1. Taxonomy (GTDB): domain Bacteria; phylum Actinomycetota; class CADDZG01; order CADDZG01; family WHSQ01; genus CADDZG01. The sequence goes on from CADDZG010000146.1 coordinate 681, forward strand.
AGGCCAGGGCCGCATCGCAAGCGGTGAAGGTCGCGGGGGAGGCGGCGGCGTCGCTGGCACGGACGGCGGTCGAGCGCGGCCGCACCGGGGCCCACACCCTGACCACCTCCAGGGAGATGCGGGACGCGCGCAGCAGCGCCCGCAAGGCGGCGGAGGCGGCGACCAGCGCGCTGCGTGAGGGGAGCAAGCTGGCGCGGGAGCGCAGCGCCGAAGCCGCTAGGAAGGCGAAAGCGAAGGCACGTTAGGAGGCGATCGCCCCAACGTCGTTGATGGAAACATCTGCAAGTTGCACGATGGAGGGGTGGCGCTGAGCATCTCTTCGGGCGCGCTGCGCGGCGGGACCCGGCGCCTCGCCGGGAGGCGCAGGGAGCGCATCGGCTTCGCGTTCTCCGGAGGCGGTCCGCTCGGCGCGCTGCAGGTCGGTGCCCTCCTGGCGCTGTTCGAGCACGGCATCGAGCCGGACGTGGTCGTCGGGAGCTCGGTGGGCGCCCTCAACGCAGCCATGATCGCCTTCGACCCGTCGCCGGATGGCGCACGCACGCTGGAACGGATCTGGCGCAACCTGCGCGACGAGGATCTCTTCCCGGGGCCGGGGCGGGCGGCGTGGGCCCGCTGGCTGCTGCCGGGAGACAGGGTCTTCGACAACTCCGGGCTCGCCGCGCTGATCGAGCGCGAGCTGTGGCCCGGCGCGACGTTCGAGGATGCGATCCTGCCGCTCGGCATCGTGACCACCGCGCTCGACACGGGCGAGGAGGTGGTTTTCCGGTCCGGCCCGGTGCGGGAGCCGCTGCTCGCCTCGTGCGCCCTGCCGAGCATCTTCCCCCCGGTGCGAATCGGGGACCGTCTCTACATCGACGGTGGGGTCGCCGACAACGTTCCAATCGGACCTGCGGTGGACCTCGGAGCCACGACTGTCTACGTGATGGATTCGACCTCCCACAGCCATCAGCGCAGGCCGCTGGAGCGCCCGATGGACTACCTCCTGCACGCCTTCACCCTGGCGCGCTCGCAGCGCCTCGAGCTCGACGTCAAGCACTACTCGGAGCGGGCGAAGTTGGTAATGGTGCCGGCACCTCCGCTCGAGCGCTACGTGCCGCTGGCGTCGACCCGTTACACCTCCGAGCTGATCGCCCGCTCCTACGAGGTAGTCGGAGACTTCCTCGAGGGTGGGTCGGCGGTCCGGCGCCGGGGCCTGACGGTCCCCGCACGCTGACCTGTGGCCCCCGTAGACTGACGCCCGGCAAGGGGGTTCGTCATGACCGTTCAGAAGTCGATAGACCTGGTGGCTACCGGGACCTCGATCGAGGATGCGATCCGCGCCGCGGTGGCCCGGGCCGGACTTACGGTGCGCGGCGTCACCAACTTCGAACTACAGCGCGTCGAGGGCGACATCACGGAGGAGGGGCTCGTCTTCCGCGTCTGGGTACGGCTGTGGTTCGTAGTCAAAGAGCCCCTGCACGAGTAGCCGGCCGTGAAGGTCGAACATCGCCGGCGTGAGCCGGCCCCCGGCGTCTACCGGCTCGTGCTCCCCCTGCCGTTCCCCGGCCTCGCCCGGGTCAACGCCTACCTGCTCTCCGACGACTCCGGACCCACGCTGATCGATTGCGGCATGAAGGACCCCGCAGCTCCGGGCGAAGGCAGCTGGGGCGAGCTGCGTGCCGCGCTGGGTGCGTGCGGGGTCTCGCCCGAGGACGTCACGCGCCTGGTGATCACGCATCCTCACGTCGACCACTACGGGCTCGCCGGAGCGCTGGTCGAAGCGTCCGGGTGCGACGTGTGGATGCATGCCGATGCATCCGAGGAGCTCGAGGTCTACCGCGATCCGGGCGGACTGTCGCGACGCGTGGCAGAGATGCTCGTCGATCATGGCGTCGACCCCGCCGACGTGCGCGAGTTGTCGGCGTTCGAGGACTGGCGCCCCTTCATCACCGGGGTGGTGGAGGCGACGCGTCCCCTCCAAGGGGGCGAGAAGGTGCGCATCGGGCCGCGGTCGTGGGAGGTGGTGCACACCCCGGGTCACGCCCGCTCTCACATCTGCCTGTACTCCGAGGACGGGATCCTGATCTCGGGCGATCACATCCTCCCGGCGATCACCCCGCACATCGACTTCCAGCGTGGCGCAGGGGATCCGCTCGGCGACTACCTGCGCTCGCTGGCGACGATCGAGCGTCTCGCTCCCGACCTCGTGCTGCCCGGCCACGGCCGCCCGTTCGACGACGGTGCGGAGAGGGCACGGGCGATAGCCCGCCACCACGACCGCCGGCTGGGGTCGATCCTGCAGGTGATCCGGCATCGGCCGTGCAGCGCGAGCGAGATCACCGACGAGGTGTTCGGCTCCACGCTGCTCAACTTCGAGCGGCGCCTGGCCCTCGGTGAGGCCCTCGCCCACCTCGCCTACCTGCGCCGGCGCGGCGAGGTTGAACGGATCCGGGCCCCCGACGGCACCTACCTCTACCGCAAGGCATCGCCGTCGCGCCGACCGGTGGCGGACGACTGAGCCCGCGTCAGCGCAACGGGCCCACGGCGCGCCGGGCGACGACTGAGCCCGCGCGTCAGCGCAACGGGCCCACGGCGCGCCGGACGGCGTCGGTGAAACGGCCGCTGCGAATCAGGTCGCGTACCGCCTCGATGTCGGGACCGAGCGAGCGGTCCTGCTCCAGCACCGGCGCCAGGGCGCGGACTTCATCCCGGGCCGCCGCGGTCGCCGGTGACGGCCGCAACGGGGCGCGCAGGTCGAGTCCCTGCGCGGCGGCCAGAGCCTCGATCGCGATCACCGTCTCGGAGTTGCCCGCGACCGTGGCGGCGCGCCGCGCCGAGGTCATTCCCATCGAGACGTGATCCTCCTGGCCCGCCGAGCTTGGGATCGAGTCCGACGATGCCGGGAAGCACAGCGAACGGTTCTCGGACACCAGCGACGCGGCGGTGTACTGGGCGAGCATGAAGCCCGAGCGCCGTCCGGGGTCGCGCGTGAGGAAATCCGGAAGTCCGTTGCTAAGGCGCGCGTCGACGAGCCGGGCGATGCGGCGCTCTGCGATCGTGGCGAAGCCGGCGCAGCACAGGGTGAGGTGATCGAGGGCGAGCCCCAGCGCCTCGCCGTGGAAGTTGCCGGCCGACAACACTTCGCCGGTGGCGGCGATCACCATAGGGTTGTCCACCGACGACGCGAGCTCCGCCTCCAGCACCCCGGCCACGTAGGCGAGGCCGGCGCGGTAGGCCCCGTGGACCTGCGGGATGCAGCGCAATGAATAGGCGTCCTGCACGAGGTGCTCGGAGTCGCGGTGCGAAGCGACGATCTCGCTGCCGTGGAGGAGGCGGCGCAGGTTGGCCGCGACCTCTTGGGCGTCGCGGTGGGCCCTCAGCGCGATCACCTCGGCATCGAAGGCGCGGTCGGTGCCGAGGCATGCCTCCACGGTCATGGCCCCGGTGACGTCGGCCGCGCGCGCGAGCTCGTCGGCGCGCAGCCACGTGAGGATCCCCAGCGCCAGCATCGGCTCGGTCCCGTTGACCAGGGTGAGGCCCTCCTTGGGGGCCAGGGTCACCGGGCCGAGCCCGGCCGCCGCCAGCGCCTCGGCGGCCGGGAGCACCGCTCCCCGATACTCGGCCACGCCCTCGCCGATTAGCGGTAGGGCGAGGTGTGCCAGCAGGGCGAGGTCGCCCGACGCTCCGAGGCTGCCCTGGGAAGGGACCACGGGATGCACGCCGGCGTTGAGCAGGGAGACGACCGCTTCGAGCAGCTCGTAGCGGGCCCCGGGCGCCGCCGAGGCGAGCGTCCTCGCCTTGAGCAGGAGCATCGCCCTGACCGTGGGGGTGTCGAGGCGAGGCCCGACCGCGGTGGCGTGGCTGCGCACGATGTCGTGCTGCAGGGCGACGGCCTCCGAGGGGTCGATCCGCACCCGGGCGAGGTCCCCTATGCCGGTGTTGATCCCGTACACGGCGCGACCCGAATCCATCGCGGACTCGACCACCGCACGCGTCCGCTCCATGCGGACGCGCACGCTGGGGTCGATCTCGACGTCGTCGCCGGACGCGACCGCGGCGACGTCGGCGAAGCTCAAGGGGCGGCCGAGCACGATGGTCACGGGCGGTGACTCTATCCGCCGCCCGTCCGCTCCGGCCGCGCCGGCGGGTCCCGGGATAAGGTGACCGCCATGGATCCCGAGACCCTGTTCCGCTCCCTTGGCGGCGGAGACGCAGGCGGTTTCCCTCACATCCACAGTCCGGTGCATACAACCCCGGCGGGGACGCCCTACCTGCGCCATCCCGGTGTGGCGATGATCGCCAGGCCCGACGTAGGCCTCGAGGGTCTGCGCGGCTTCCTCGAGGGCTTCGATCCGTCCCTCGGGTTCCTCGGCTATCTCGACGACGACACCGAGCTGACGCCGGCGGCGCGGCTGTGCAAGACGGCCGGGCAGACCTGTTATGCGTCCTTCGGCCCCCGCCGCACCCGCAACGCCGACGCTCAGCGCTACTTCGACAACCTGAGCTCGTCTGGGCACGGCTCGGTCTACGAGCACGCGACCTTCTCGTTCCTGTGCTACGGGATCTCGCGCAGCAACACCCACGAGGTGATCCGGCACCGGGCGGGGACCGCCTTCTCACAGCTGAGCCAGCGTTTCGTGTCCGGCAAGGTGCTGCGATTCGTGGAGCGGCCCGAGTACCGCGACGTGCCCAGCCTGCACAAGCGCTTCGAGGAGCGGATCGACTCGCTCGCCCGCGAGTACGCCGAGGTCACCGAGGAGCTCGCCGCGCTGCAGAGGGACGGCTACGCGCCGCTGGCGGCGCAGCAGCGCACGGACGTCCGCAAGCGGGTCCAGCAGACGGCGCGTTCGGTTCTGCCCAACGAGACCGAGACCGTGCTGGTGCTCACCGCCAACGTACGGGCCTGGCGTCACATGATCGAGATGCGCACCGACCCCCACGCCGAGAGCGAGATCCGAGACCTCTACCTGCGCATCTTCCTGTGCCTGCGCCGCGCCGAGCCGTTGCTGTTCGGGGACTACCGGGTCGAGAGCTTCCCCGACGGCACCTACGGGGCGGTGACCGACTGGCGCAAGGTGTGAGCCGCCCGCCTGCGCCGGCTCCGGGGAGCCGCCACCTCCGGGGCGACCCACGCCACGGGTGGGGGCCATGGTGACGCTACGTGGTCGCCCCCGGGGCCGTCGGCGCCACGGCGGTCACGCAGCGTGAGCATCCGGGGGAT
>CADDZG010000147.1 GCA_902812355.1 Actinomycetota bacterium
CCGGCGGAGCGATCACCGCCGGCTGGTGCCGCAGGTACAGAGCCGTGGCTGCGACCACGGACACCGCGACGACCCCGGCGGCGAGCAGGGTGTCGCTGCGCCGGCCGGCCAGCCGTGCGACGGTGCCGCGCCAGCCGTCGTCGATCTCGAGGTCGGCCATGGGCTATCCGAGCCACGCGCCCGGGCGGCACGCGGTGAAACCCGCCACACCTGCCCCCGGGGGGCAGCCGTGACGGCGCCTTATCATCATCAGCCGACCCGTCAGGAGGATGCCCGTGGACCTGTCGATCCGATCGATCACGCCTCCCGAGCTGAGCGACTTCCTCGACCACGTCGAGGCCGCTTTCGGCCACCGTGCCCAGGCCGAGAGGGTCGAGGAGCTGCGTCACATCGTGGCCTGCGACCGTGCGTTGGTGGCCGAGACCGACGACGGCATCGTCGGTACCGCCGCCGTGTACCCCTTCCGGCTGTCGGTGCCGGGCGGCGAGCTGCCTGCCGGAGGCGTGACCATGGTCGGCGTGCTGCCGAGCCACCGCCGCCGCGGGGTGCTGCGCAGCCTGATGACCCACCAGCTCGCCTCCGATCTCCCCGGCGCAGGCGAGCCCCTGGCCGTGCTGTGGGCGTCGGAGGGCTCGATCTACGGCCGCTTCGGTTACGGCCTTGCCGCCTTCGCGCTGCGCATGAGCGCGCTGCGGCACCGCGTCCGCTTCCTGTCCGACCCTCCCAACGGTTTCACCGCGCGCCTGGTCGACACCGACGGCGCCCTCGGTCCCCTGTCGCAGGTCTACGACCGGGTGCGCGCCCGCACCCCGGGCTTCCCGGCCCGGGACCGATCGTGGTTGCGCTACCACACCCTGTCCGAGCGCGGCGAGGACGGCTCCGGCGACCCCCTGTTCCGCGTCGTGATCGAGCGCGACGGCAACCCTGCCGCCTACGCCCTCTACCGCATGCACGCCAAATGGGACGACGCCGGTCCGGCGTGGAAGCTGGACGTCCACGAAGCCGTCGCCGACGGGCCCGAGGCCGAGCGCGCCCTGTGGGGGTACCTGTTCGGCGTCGACCTCGTGATCGAGCTGTCCTCCTATCACCTCGCCCCCGAACCCCCGCTGGTGCACATGGTGACCGACGTGCGTCACCTGCGCCTCGGTCTGGATCACGGCTTGTGGCTGCGGGTCGTCGACCTGCCCCGGGCGCTGAGCGGGAGGGCCTACGCACGCGCCGGGGAGCTCGTGATGCGCGTGCACGACGATCTTTTGCCGGCCAACGACGGCACCTGGGTGCTGCGGGCCGCAGACGGAGACGCGTCGTGCGAGCGCACCGGTGCGGCCCCCGAGATCGAATGGGGCATCGCCGAGCTCGGCGCCTGTTACCTCGGCGGGATCGGCCCGCGCGCGCTCGCCGCCGCGGGGCGGGTGCACGAGCTCGCCCCGGGGGCCGTGGAACGCGCCGAGGCGCTGCTGCGGTGGCCGGTGACCGCGTGGTGCCCGGAGGTCTTCTGAGTCAGCGAGACCTCACCAGGGACACGAGCTTGGGCGGCTTGACGATCACGCGCGCCGGTTCGCCGTCCCCGAGATGGGCGCGCACCCGCTCGGAGTCCAGCGCCAGGCGGCGCATCGTGTCCTCGCTGACGTCCACGGGGACCTCGATCACATCGCGCACCTTGCCGTCGACCTGGACCACCATCGTCGTGGTCCGCTCCGCGGCGAGCTCCTCGTCCGCCACCGGCCACGGTTGGTCGTGTACCGACCCCTCGAAGCCGAAGCGGTGCCACTGCTCCTCGGTGATGTAGGGCGCCATCGGCGCGAGCAGCAGCAGCAGCGTGCGGATCAGCTCGAGCATCACGTGGGGATGCGCCCCGCCCCCGCCGCGGTAGCGATAGGCGGAGTTGACGAGCTCCATCAGACGCGCGATCGCGGTGTTGAACGAGAACCGCTCGTAGTCCTCGGTCACCACCTGGATCGTGCGGTGGACCTCACGCAACAGCGCCGCGTCGGCCGGCTCCGGCGGCGCCACGCCGACTGCGACGACGTCGCGGTTGTCCTCGCACAGCCGCCACACGCGCTCGAGCCACGGGTAGGTCACCCTCCCGATCGCCCCGACGCCCTCCGGGGGCCAGTCGAAGTCCTGCTCGGGGGGGCCGGAGAAGAGCATGTAGAGCCGCAGGGCGTCGGCGCCGTACAGCTCGAAGGCCTCGGCCGGACTCACGAGGTTGCCGCGCGACTTCGACATGCGCTTGCCGCCCATCGTGACCTGCCCCTGGTTGAGCAGGTTCGGGAAGGGCTCCGGGTCGTCGGCCATGTCCATGTCCACGAGCACCTTCTGCACGAAGCGCGCGTAGATCAGGTGCATCACGGCGTGCTCGATGCCCCCGGTGTACTGATCGACGGGCATCCACGCCCGGCTCTTGGCCGGGTCGAACGGCATCGTCTCGTTGCGCGGATCGAGGAAGCGGTGGAAGTACCACGAGGAGTCCACGAAGGTGTCCATGGTGTCGGTCTCGCGCCGTGCCGGGCCCCCGCATTTCGGACAGGTCGTGTTCACCCACTCCTGCGCGGTGACCAGCGGCGACCCCTCGCCGGTGGGCCTGAAGTCGACGACGTCGGGCAGCGTCACCGGCAGCTCGTCGTCCGGCACGGGCACCTCACCGTGGTCGTCGCAGTAGACGATCGGTATCGGCGTGCCCCAGTAGCGCTGGCGGCTGATCAGCCAGTCACGGATCCTGAAGCTCTTGGCCGCACGTCCCTTGCCCTCGGACTCGAGCCAGGCCGTCACCCGTTGGACCGAATCGGAGGTGTGGGTCCCGTCGAAGGAGCCCGAGGACACCATCGTGCCCGGGCCGTCGTAAGCACGCGTCATCGCGGCGTCGTCGAACTCGCCGTCGTCGGGCCGGATCACGACCCTCACCGGAAGGTTGTAGGCGCGTGCGAACTCGAGGTCGCGCTGGTCGTGCGCCGGCACGGCCATGATCGCCCCGGTCCCGTACTCCATCAGCACGTAGTCTGCGACCCACACGGGAATGCGCTCCCCGTTCACCGGATTGATCGCGTACGCGCCGGTGAACAGGCCCTTCTTCGGCCGCTCAGTCGACGTGCGGTCGACCTCGGTGAGCCGCGCCACCTCGGCGCGGAAGGCTTCGAGCTCGGCCGAACGCCCGTGGATCTCGCACAAGCGGGTCGCCAGCTCGTGCTCCGGCGCGAGCACGAAGAAGGTCGCTCCCCACAACGTGTCCGGCCGGGTCGTGAACACCGTCACCGGCCGATCCACGTCCTCCAGCATGAACTCGACCTCGGCCCCGTAGGAGCGCCCGATCCAGTTGCGCTGCAGCATCTTTAGGCGTTCGCTCCAGCCCTTGTTGAGCTCGAGATCGTCGACCAGCCGGTCGGCATAGGCGGTGATGCGGAAGAACCACTGTGTGAGGTAGCGGCGTTCCACCGGCGTGTCGCAACGCTCGCAACGCCCCGCCACGACCTGCTCGTTGGCGAGCACGGTCTTGTCTTTCGGGCACCAGTTGACCGGCGCCTTCTTGCGATAGGCGAGGCCGCGCTCGTACAGCCGCAGGAACAACCACTGGTTCCACCGGTAGAAGGACGGGTCACAGGTCTCGAAGGTCCGGTCCCAGTCGAACGAACAACCCAGGCGCTCGGCCGAGGAGCGCAGCTTGGCGATGTTGTCGTAGGTCCAGGTCCGCGGGTGTATGCCGCGCCGGATCGCGGCGTTCTCCGCCGGGAGGCCAAAAGCGTCGAAGCCGAGCGGGCTGAGCACCTGCTTGCCACGCATGCGATGGAAGCGGGCGATCGCGTCGTGGATCGAGAAGACCTCGACGTGGCCCATGTGCATGTCCCCAGATGGGTAGGGGAACATCGTCAGCGCGTAGTACTTGTCCCCGGTCGGGAACTCCGGAGCCGACCACGCCTTGCGGCGGGCCCAATCCTCCATCCACCGCCGCTCGATCGCAGCGGGATCGTAAGCCTGCGCCATGCCGCCAACCTTAGATCGGCCGCTATCCGGTTGGCTCGCCGGACGGTGGAGGAAGGTTACCGCGCTCCGCCCGGCGCCGGGCCAGGCGCAGCTGGGCGATGCGGGCGCTGCCGACCAGCATCACCACCAACGCGCCCCCGACCGCAGCGAGCAGCAGGGCGACGGCCAGCGACAGGCGCACGTGCAGGCCGAGCCAGTCGATCCGCACCGCTTGGGAGTTCTGGATGATGAAGATCAGCACGGCGATCGCCAGCACGACGGCAAGGGCTATGCCGACCCAGGCCGCACCGACACGGGTCCTGGTACCGCGCGCCGCGGCCGGCGCCTGCGAGGACACCTCGGCGCCGGTGGCGGAGGATGGATCACGATCGCTCGTTGCCATGACAACCTCCTGCGACGGCGCGCGCGGATGGGCAGGTGGTGGACCCGATCGGAATCGAACCGACGACCTCTACCATGCCATGGTAGCGCTCTACCGATTGAGCTACGGGCCCTCGGACCACAGATGCTAGCAGGTGGTCGCGCGACGGCGAGGCCGGTTCAATCGGTGTCGCCGCCGCGGCTGCGGCCACGTCGGCGGCGCCTCTTGCGCCGCCGTGCGGCTGCGTCCGTGATGGCCGGGGGGGCCGGGGCCTTTTCCCTCACCGGACCGGAACGCGGTGCCTTCTCCCGGCGGGGCTGCCGGACGTCGTCCCGGCCCTCCGGCGTGCGCTCGTCGCCGTTGGCCGGGCGCCTGTCGTCGGCGACCTTGAGGGTGATGCGGTACTCCTGCGGATACTGCGGCACCCCGTGGGTCGATTGCAGCTCGCCGATCACGTCCTCCAGCGTGGTGTCGTCCTCGGGGGCCGCGGGGCCCTGCGCGCTGCGGGGGGAGGCGAAGGAACGGACGAGGTCCTCGGACGAAGAGAACGTGCGCGCCGGACCGCTACCTCGCCTGCGGCTGCGTCGCCGTCGCCGCGACCGGGATCGGGACGGCGCAGGCTCGCGTTCGGGATCCCGAGCCTCCTGCTGCTGCGGAGCGGCCCGCCGGCCGGGCTCGGTGCCCCCGCGGGCCGCGGAAGACCTGCGCCTACGTCGCCTCCGCCGCGGCTGGCTCATCGTCCGCCCCCTCCGTGGTCGTCATACGCTCCATTGCGGCGTCCGCCCACAGGCGCTCGAGCTCGTAGTAACCGCGCTCCTCCTGGTGGAAGACGTGGACGACCAGGTCCACGTAATCCAGCAGGACCCAGCGGGCCTCGCGCTCGCCCTCCCGGCGGTAGGGCAGCAGCCCGCGGGTGTCGCGCAGGCGGTCCTCGACGGCCTGGGCGATCGTCTTGACCTGGCGGTCGGTGCGGCCGGAGCACACCACGAAGAGGTCGGTGATGACCAGCTGCTGCGACACGTCCAGGATGACGATGTCGAACGCCTTCTTATCCAAGGCGGCGGAAGCCGCCTCACGGGCCAGCCGACGGACGCCGGCTGGGGCCTGTGCCTGGGTCAAGATCCTCTCTGGAAGTCCTTTCCGATGACTACCGTTACCTCCACGATACCCTGGCGCTCCGCCGAGACCCGGATGCGGCCGAGGCCGAGCCGTGCCCGGACCCGGCGCGCCGCGGCGAGGCTGCCGCGAACGCCCCGGTAAGCAACGATCGTGGTCCGGGCCACCCGGGGGAAAGCCGCGGCGTTGCCGGCCAGTGCCACACGGAAGCCCGCGCTCACCAGGCGGGCCCCCACCACCGCTCCGATCCCCGGGGCTGCACCCCCATCGAGCACCTGCACCGGTACCGGCTCCGGCGGAGCCTCGGGCCCGAGGGCGCGGACGATCGACGCCCGGATCAGGGTGGGGTCGGTGCGCCACGCTCCGCCCGATCCCGGCCGCGCCGGCAGGCGCATCAC
>CADDZG010000148.1 GCA_902812355.1 Actinomycetota bacterium
GCATCGACGCCGACACCGGCACGATCGCCGTGCCGGTGTCGGCGTCGATGCACTGCGAAACGCTCGCCGGCGGCTACGGCGTGCGGGTCGTGCGCACGGCGACCTCGCCGGCGGCGCTGATGCGACGCGCCGCGGCCCCCGGCGTCGGGTTCGCCGGCGACCCCGACGGGACGTTGATCTTCCCCTCGTTCATGCCGGCTCCGGACGGCCTCATGACCTTCGCCAAGGTGCTCGAGGTGATCTCGTCCTCGGGCGAGGCGCTGTCTGCCGTGGCGGGCAGGCTCCCCGGCGTCCACATGGTGGAGCGCGAGGTGCGGACGCCGTGGCAGCTCAAGGGAGCGGTGATGCGCCGGCTGGCCGCCGCCGGGGACGGGCGGCGCCAGCTGCTCGACGGCGTCAAGGTGCTGCTCGAGGACGGCTGGGTGCTGACCCTGCCGCGCTCGGAGCAACCCTCGTGCCGGGTGCTCGCCGAGGCGGCGACGCCGGGACGGGCCGCCGAGCTCGCCGAGCGCTACGCGGCTATCGTGCAGGAGGTCGTGGAGGCAGAGAGGCAACATAGCGACACGTAGATCTGTCGACAGGTCGTCAGAAAGGAGGTCTCCGGGTGGCCGTAGAGGTTCCCGACGACCGCAGGTACACCAAGGAGCACGAGTGGGCGCGCCGGGACGGGAACCGGGTGCTCGTGGGCATCACCGACCACGCCCAGGACCAGCTCGGCGACGTCGTCTACGTCGGGCTCCCCGAGCAGGGCTCGGAGGTCAAGGCGGGCGAGCCGCTCGGCGACATCGAATCGACCAAGTCGGTCGCCGACATCTACAGCCCGGTCGACGGCGTCGTGGTGGAAAAGAACGCCGCGGTCGAAGACAACCCCGAGCTGATCAACTCCGATCCCTACGGCGACGGCTGGCTCGTGGCGCTGGAGCCGCGCGGCGGCCTCGATCACCTGCTGACGGCCGAGCAGTACCGCCGGCTGATCGAGGAGGACCAGGCTTGACCAACCCTAAACGTCGGCTCTAGGGTGATGGCCATGTTCTGCACGAACTGCGGGCACCGCAACCCCGAGGGGGCCAACTTCTGCTCCTCGTGCGGGTCTCCGCTGACCGACCTGCGCAGCGACACGACCGTCACCTTCGTGCCGACCGAGAGCGAGACCGAGCTCGAGGAAGAGATCCACATCTCGCCTGAGGAGCTCGAGGGCGGCCGGGCGGTCCTGATCGTCAAGCGGGGGCCCAACGCCGGCAGCAAGTTCTTCCTCGACGAGGCCCGCACCAGCGTGGGGCGGCATCCGGACTCCGACATCTTTCTCGACGACATCACGGTGTCCCGCCGCCACGCCGAGATTCGCCGCGACGGGCGGGGCTTCAGCCTCCACGACGTCGGCAGCCTCAACGGCACCTACGTGAACCGGGAGAGGGTGGAGGACGCCGAGCTGCGCTCCGGCGACGAGATCCAGATCGGGAAGTTCAAGCTGGTGTTCCTCACCGGGGGCTGATCGTGCCGCTGTCCCGGTCGCGTGACTACATGAGCATCGGCGAGGTGCTCGAGGCCCTCAAGCCGGATTTCGACGACATCACGATCTCCAAGATCCGCTTCCTCGAGTCCGAGGGGCTGATCGCCCCCGAGCGGACGGCCTCGGGCTACCGCAAGTTCTACCCGGGCGACGTCGAGCGCCTGCGCCACATCCTCACCCTGCAGCGGGACCACTTCATGCCGCTCAAGGTGATCAAGCAGCGGCTCGAGCAGCTCGACGCCGGGGACGACGCGGCGCTCCCGGTCGCCGAGGTCCCGGCTCCGGTGCCGTCGGCCGGCGACGGCGAGGGCGAAGGGCCCATGCGGCTGAGCCGGGCCGAGCTGCTGGCCTCCTCGGGGCTCAGCGAGGAGGCGCTGACCGGCCTCCAGGACTTCGGACTCCTCGACGGTGGCGAGCCCTACGACGACAGCGACCTGCTCGTGGCGCGCGCCGCCCGGCGCTTCCTCGACTACGGGATCGAGCCGCGCCACCTGCGCATGTACCGCCAGTTCGTCGACCGCGAGGCGGCGGTGTTCGAGCAGGTGGTGTCGCCGGTGGCCCGCAAGCACGACCCCAGGGCCCAGGAGGAGGCGGCGCGCTCGATGTCCGAGCTCCTCGGCCTCGCCCGCCAGATCCACGAGGGAGCCCTGCGCGCCAGCCTCCGCCAGGTCTTGTGACCACTTGTCGATCTGTCGACAGGTCGACGATATGAGCGAGCACCGGGCCGCGCCCGGCCCCCCCGGTAGCGGCGCGACCGGCCCGTACGGGCAACCGGGAGGCGGGGCCCGCCTGCTGTTCGACGCCGAGCACATCGCCCGACGGACCGGCGAGCTTGCCGCCGCCCTCGACGCCGAGCTCAGCGGCACGCGGGAGCCCCCCTTGCTCGTCGGGGTGCTCAACGGCAGCGTGATATTCCTCGCCGACCTCGTGCGCGCGATGCGCACCGACGTCGAGGTCGACTTCATGGCGATCTCGTCCTATCCCGGCGGCGGCAACCGCAGCGGCGTCGTGCGCATCGTCAAGGACCTCGAGCGCGACCCCGGCGGCCGGCACGTCGTGCTCGTGGAGGACATCGTCGATACCGGCCTCACCCTGCACTACCTGCGGCGCACGCTCGCCGAACGCGCCCCCGCCTCTTTGCGCACGGTGGGCCTGCTAGACAAGAGGGCCCGGCGGATCGTCCCGGTCCCGCTGGAGCACAGGGGGTTCGAGGTACCGGACGTCTTCGTGGTCGGCTACGGGCTCGATTTCCAGGGCCTGTACCGCAACCTGCGGGCGATCTACGGCGTGCCCGACGTCGCCCGGCTCGCCTCGGATCCCCGTTTCATGGTCCCCGAGCTGTACCCCGCAGGCTAGCCCGTGACCGGGTGTTAGCCTGACTCAGATGGTTGAGCTGACGCTGTTGGGGGTCCGGGTCCAGCTGCCCGACAACCAGCCGATCGTGCTCCTCAAGGAGGCGCGCGGCGACCGCTACCTGCCGATCTTCATCGGCGCCACCGAGGCGACTGCGATCGCGTTCGCCCTCCAGGGGATCCAGACGGCGCGTCCGATGACCCACGATCTGCTGCGCGACATCCTGCGGGAGACCGATATCGCGCTGGAGCGGGTCCTGATCAACGACCTGGTCGATCAGACCTTCTACGCGCTGATCCGGATGACCACCGCCACCAAGACGACCGAGGTGTCGTCTCGTCCGAGCGATGCGATTGCGCTGGCGGTGCGCACGAACACGCCGATCTACGCGGCCGAGGAGGTCCTCGACCGGGCCGGGATCGAGCTCCACGAAGAGGAGGAAGAGACCGAGGTCGAGCGCTTCCGGGAGTTCCTCGACCAGGTGAACCCCGAGGACTTCGCCACCGGCCAGTAGCCGTCTGCGCCCCGGCCACTTCCGCCACGAAGCCCCTCGGCGCAGACCTCGGGTGCACCTCTAGGGATCCCGGCATGTTTGACAACGCGCGCGGCGCAGGTCTACCCTTCCAGCGTCGTAACTACGTCTCTGTCACTCGACGTGGAGGATCCGCCCGTGGAGGGGTACCGGGGCCCCCAGGCCTGCAAGATCGTCGGCATCAGCTACCGGCAGCTCGACTACTGGACGCGCACCGGCCTGGTGACGCCGTCGATCAACGACGCCCACGGCTCCGGCACCCAGCGGGTCTATTCGTTCAACGATCTGCTGCAGCTCAAGGTGATAAAGAGCCTGCTCGAGGCCGGTGCGAGCCTGCAGAAGATCCGCCAGGCGATCGACTACGTGCGCACCTCGCTGGCCGGCGACTGGTCCGAGGTCACCCTGGTGACCGACGGCGAGGGCGTCTACGCGTGCACCTCGGAGGCCGAGATCATCGATCTGCTGCGCTCGGGCCAGGGGGTGCTCGGGGCGGTGGTCAACGTCGACCGCATCAAGCAGCAGCTCACCGGCGATCTGCGCCAGCTCCGGCCCGGGGCCGCCGCGGAGGGTTACGGTGGATCCGTGGCCGGGTCCCGTCCCGGATCCGGCGTGCGCCGGGCACCACACGGCGCGTGACCGTGCATCTGAGCCGTCGGGAGGAGCAGCGATAGGCGACGGGGGCAACCGGGGCGCGGCGGCGGCGCTGCCGCACGAGCGGGTCCGCTTCGCCCACAACAGCGAGCGCCAGTTCGCCAAGCTGCTCGACTTCTACAGGATCGAGTGGCTCTATGAGCCGACCTCCTTCGACATCGCGTGGGACCGCCAGGGGCGGCCGTCGCAGCGCTTCGCCCCCGACTTCTACCTGCCGGCCTTCGATCTCTACATCGAGATCACGACCCTCAACCAAAAGCTGGTGACCAAGAAGAACCGCAAGGTGCGCCGGCTCATGACCTTGTATCCGGACGTGCGTTGCCGCGTCCTCTACCAGCGGGACTACCTCAATTTGCTGGTCAAGTACGGGCTCGAGCAGCCCTCCCAGGGCGCGCTGACGCCCGGCGGCGGGGACGAGCTCGAGCGCTCGCTGCTGGACGGCGCCCTTGCCGGCTGACGGCAGGCGTCGCAGCCCCCTGCTCCCGCTGCACCGGGAGCTCGGTGCGCGTCTCGTGGACTTCGCCGGGTGGGAGATGCCGCTGCAGTATCCGACCGGTGTCGTCGCCGAGCACCGCGCCGTGCGCGGCGATGTCGGCGTGTTCGATGTGAGCCACCTCGGCAAGCTCGAGGTGACGGGAGAGCGGGCGGTGGACGCCCTGCAGGAGGCACTCACCGCCGACGTCGCCGCGCTCGAGGTCGGCAGGGCGACCTACGCTTTGGTGCTCACCGACGAGGGCGGCTGCGTGGACGACGTCTTTGTCTACCGCATCGAGCCCGACCGCTTCCTCGTGGTGCCCAACGCCGCCAACGTGCGCGCGGTGCGGGAAGCGATCGAAGCGTCCGGTGGGACGGTCGCGGACCTATGGGACCGTTTCGCGATATGCGCCCTTCAGGGCCCGCGCTCCTTCGAGGTCTTCTCGCAGGTCTTCCCCGGCAGCGATGCGCCGGGCCTCGCCCTCCACGCCTTCACCACTCTGGACGTCGACGGCGAGCGCGCGCTGGTGGCTCGCACCGGTTACACGGGGGAGCGGGGCTTCGAGCTCTACGTCCCGGCCGCCGCGGCACGCGGCGTGTTCGTGGCCTTCCTCGAGGCCGGGGCCACGCCCGCCGGCCTCGGGGCACGCGACACGCTGCGGCTCGAGATGGGTTACGCGCTCTACGGTCACGAGCTTGCCCGGGACATCAACCCCCTGGAGGCCAGGCTCGGGTGGGCGATCGCGTGGGACACGCCGTTTCGCGGTCGTGACGCGCTACTGGCGGTGCGGGAGCGGGGGCCGGAGCGCCGCCTGGTCGGGATCCGCTGCACCGAGCGCGGCGTACCGCGCGGCGGCTACCCGGTGCTGCGCGACGGCCGCCGCATAGGCACGGTCACGAGCGGTAACCACTCGCCGACGCTCAACACCGGGATCGCGCTCGCCCTAATAGGGTCCGGCAGCGCCTCCGAAGGAGATCGCGTAGCGATCGAGGCTCGCGGGCGGCCGATCGCAGGGGATATCGTGAAGCCGCCGTTCATCAAGCGCTGAGTCCGGGGACGAGCGCGTCCCCGCCCCGACCCGACGGAGGGAAGCGTCGTGGAGTTCACGCCGCACACCGACGCAGACGTTGCCGAGATGCTCGGCGCCCTCGGTCTGCAGCGCCTCGAGGACCTCTTCGAGGCGGTGCCGGCCGGCGTGCGGCTGCAGCGGCCGTTGCAGGTCCCCCCCGCCCTCAGCG
>CADDZG010000149.1 GCA_902812355.1 Actinomycetota bacterium
TCCCCGGGCCGCCTGGCGCGTGCGATCGTCGCTTCGGCCCGGACCGCGGGCGTCGAACCGGGACCTCCTGCGCGGCCCCGGATCGAAGCTCCTGCGCGCCGACCGGTGTCGGTGCTCATCCCCACCCTGGATCGTTACCCGTACCTGCGGACACTCCTGGTGCAGCTCGGGCGCCAGACGATCCCGCCGGCAGAGATCGTGGTGGTGGACCAGACGCCCCCAGCGCGCCGCGACGCGAACCTCGCCACGGACTTCCCCTCGCTCCCCCTGCGGGTGATCCCGCTGCATCGCGCCGGGCAGAGCTCGGCCCGGAACGCCGGGCTAGACGCGTGCTCGGGACCCTACGTGCTGTTCCTGGACGACGACGTCGAGGTGCCCGACGACCTGATCGAACGCCATCTGCGCCTGATGGCGGCGACCGGTGCCGACGTCACGTCGGGAGTCACCGACGAGGTCGGGGCCCTGCCCCTGCCGCCCGAGTTCCGTCTGACCCGGTGCAGTTCTACCTTCCCGACGTGCAACTCGCTCGCGACGCTCTCCGTGGTGCGGGACGCGGGCGGCTTCGACGAGGCGCTGGACCGGGGGCAGAACGAGGACCACGACCTCGGGATCCGCATGTACCTTTCCGGCGCGCAGATGGTCCTCGGACACGACATCTCGGTGCTCCACCACCACGCGCCGCTCGGCGGCCTCAGGGCCCACGGAGCACGCGTGCTCACGCGTTCGCTCGGTCGCTCGCGCATCACCGCTCGGAAGCTTCCGACCGTGTCCGAGCTCTACATCGCCGGCCGTTACTTCACCCCACGGCAGGTGCGGGAGATGACACTGCTACAGCTCGTTGCCGCCGCATCCAAGCAAGGGCCGTTGCCGAAGAAGGCCCTCGGCTTCTTGTGGGCGACGATCCTTCTGCCCGACAGCCTGCGCGAGATCCGGAGACGACGGCGGTCGGCGCACGCGCTCAGAACGTCCCTGTGGCAACCGGCCGGGGATACGGTGACGAGGGTCTCGTGACCACGCTGGTGTTGCTGTCCAGCGAGTTTCCCCCCGGCCCCGGAGGGATCGGCACCCACGCCTACCAGGTCGCTCGCCGCCTCACCGTCCTGGGATGGGACGTCCGCGTGCTCAGCGCGCGCGACTACGCAACCGACGAAGACATCGCGAGGTTCGACGCGACGTGCGGTCTCGACGTTGCCGCACTGCCCTCGCGCGGGTTCCCTCTCCTCGTGGCGATGCGGCGCCGCAACGTGCTGAGGCACGAGGTCGCGGTGCGGCGTCCCGACGCCGTGCTGGCCACCGGGGAGCGCTCGCTGTGGCTGGCCGCGGCCACGCTGCGCATCACGCCATGGATCGCGGTCGGACACGGTCTCGAGTTCGGCGTCACCTCGCAGTGGCGCAGGCGCCTGACCCGATGGGCCCTCGGGCGCGCCGCCGCGCTGGTGTGCGTCAGCGCCTACACCGCCGGGCGGGCCCGGGCGCTACGGCCGGATGTCCGCATCGAGGTGATCCGCAACGGCGCCGACCACGACGCCTTCCTCCCCGATCCCGGCGCGGGGCGGGCCTTCCGCGCCGCCCACGGGCTCGGCGACGCACCGGTCGTGCTCACGGTCGGTAACCTCACCCACCGCAAGGGCCAGGACCTCGTCGTGCGCGCCCTCGCCCGCCTCCCAGCGCGCTCCCCGGGCCCCCATTACGTGCTCGCCGGGCTGCCCAGCGAAGCGGACGCGATCCGCAGCCTCGCCGCCGAGCTTGGGATCGCCGAACGCGTCCACCTGCTCGGGCGCCTCGAAGCCGCCGAGCTTGCAGCCGCCTACAACGCCTGCGACGTCTTCGTCATGGCGAGCCGCCACGCCCGCGACGGCGACTTCGAGGGTCTCGGCATCGCGGTGCTCGAGGCCGCGCTGTGCGCCAAGCCGGCGGTCGTGACCGCCGACTCGGGCCTCATCGAGGCGGTCGATCACGGCCGCACGGGCCTCGTGGTGCCGAAGGAGGACCCGGCGGCGCTGGCCCGAGCGCTCGCAACCCTGCTCGACGATGCCGACCTGAGCAGGAGCCTCGGCCGATCTGCTAGGCGCAGGGCTCTGAGCGGCTTCACGTGGGAGCACGCGGCCCGGGGTTACGACCGCGTCCTGCGCTCGGTGCTGAGGGACCCGCTACCCGCCGGGGTGGCGTCGTGAAACTCGTCATCGTGTCTCACACCCCCCATCACCTGTCGCGTGGGGTGCCGGTGGGCTGGGGCCCCACCGTGCGCGAGATCGACCACCTCGCGTCCCTGTTCGACGAGGTCGTGCACGTGGCGCCGCTGCATCCGGGCCCGGCACCGGCGAGCGCCCTGCCCTACCGTTCGGACAGGGTCACGCTGCGCACGGTGGCTCCGAGCGGCGGCTCGGGGCTCAAGGCCAAGGCCGGGGCCGTGCGCGCCTGCTTGAGCTACGGCTCCGTCGTGCGGAGGGAGATGCGCGGTGCGGCCCTGCTGCACGTGCGGGCCCCCGCGGGGATCGCCCTTGCGGCTCTCGCCGTGTACACGACCGCGCGCAGGCGTCCGCCGCTGTGGGCCAAGTACGCCGGCGACTGGCGGCGGGCCGGCGACGAACCCGTGACCTACGCGCTGCAGCGACGCCTCCTGCGCGGCCTGTCGGGATCGCTGGTGACCGTCAACGCCACGGGACCTCTGCCGGACCACGTGCGTCCGGTCGCCAACCCCAGCCTGGACGGCCCGGAGCTCGCTCGCGCCGCGACCGCTGCGAGGGCCAAGCACTTGGAAGATCCGTTGCAGCTGCTGTTCGTGGGACGAGTGGAGAAGGCCAAGGGGGCCGATCTCCTGCCGGACATCGTGCACGAGCTTCGCGGTCGCGGGCTGAAGGTTCGACTCGACGTCGCGGGCGACGGCCCGCTGCGCGGGCCCCTGTCGGCCGTCGCCGGCGTCGCCGTGCATGGGTGGCTCCCCCATCCTGCACTCGAGCGCCTCTACCGCTCGGCCCACATCCTGCTGTTGCCGTCGGTATCGGAGGGATGGCCCAAGGTGGCGTCCGAGGCGATGGCCTACGGGGTCGTCCCGATCGTCACCGCGGTGTCGGTCATCCCGGAGGTCCTGGCCCGCACCGCAGCGGGCGTGGCGGTGGAGCAGCGTAGCTCGCCGGCCTTCGCGGCGGCCGTAGCCGAGCTCGTAGCCAGACCGTCGCGGTGGGCGGAGATGAGCGCTGCGGGAACGCTCGCAGCCGCACGCTTCACCTACGACTCCTACGTCGGCTCGATCCGCAGGCTCGTGCGTGAGGTCCTGGGGCTGGAGCTCCCCGAGGGCTGCGGATCGCCGGCCTCACGCCAGCCGGTAGAGGAGGCCGCGCCATGACGAACGCGACCTCGACGCGTCCCGCTTCGCTGCCTCCGCCGCCACCGCCACCTCCTCCGCCGACCGTCGCCCGCGCGCCGGCCCCGGTCCGGGAGCGTTCCGGGCTGGTGACGCCCGTGCTCGTGCTCGCGGCCCACGTCCCCCTCGGCATCGCCATGTACCTCAGCCCGGGGCTCGCCACCATCCACGCGCTCGTGACCCTGGCCGTCGGCATCGGCATCGTGTTGTTCACGACCCGGATCGAACGGGTCGTCTACGCCACCGCCTACGTCGTCGGCGCCGAGGTGCTGTGGCGGGCGACGTCGGCCCACGTCTTCTGGGAGACCGGGAAGTACGCCCTCGTGGCGATGCTGGGGATCGCGGGGCTGCGCTTCTTCCGCCACTGGAGGGGGGCCGGGCAACCGGTGCTCTACTTCACCCTGCTCGTGCCGGCCTCCTATCTCACCTTCCAGGCGCTCGGGTTCTCCGCCGGCCGCGAGTACGTCTCCTTCAACCTCTCGGGGCCGCTGTCGCTCGCCGTCGCCGTGCTGTTCTTCCGCCAGATGAGGCTCTCGTGGCCGCAGGCCCGGACGACGGCATGGGCGATCCTCGCGCCGTGCGTCGCGCTCGGATGCGTGGCGCTCTACACCACCGCGACGTCGTCCGCCCTCTACTTCACACAGGCATCCAACTACGCCACCAGCGGGGATTTCGGGCCGAACCAGGTGTCGGCTGCGCTCTCTCTCGGGGCGCTGTTCGCGGTGATAGTCGCCGTGCGGGAACGCCGCTTCGCCACCCGCCTGCTGTGCGTCTGCATGGCTCTGTGGCTGCTGGCGCAGGTGATGCTGTCCTTCTCGCGCGGCGGGCTCTACGACCTCGGCGTCGCGGTCCTGCTGGGCGGCTTCTACTGGGCGCGCGCCCCGGGGCGCAGGACCGCGATGCTGACGGCGGGCGTGGCGATCGGGATCGTGATCGCGTACCTGATCCTGCCCCGGCTGAACACCTTCACCGGCGGGCAGCTGGCCCAGCGCCTGGCCGACACCGGCACCACCAACCGCACCGAGATCGCCCTCACCGACCTGCAGATGTTCGTCGCGCATCCGCTGTTCGGCGTGGGCCCGGGGATGGGCTTCTTCGAACGGTCGACGACGTTCCTCGGCTCGGACGCGGCCCACACGGAGTTCACGCGGCTGCTCGCCGAACACGGCATCCCCGGCCTCGTGGCGCTGGCGCTGCTGCTGGCCATGGCGTGGCGCTCGATACGCGACGCCGGCACCTACTGGGCCCGGGGATGGACCCTGGTGCTGATCGGCTGGTCGATCACCGAGATGGGCCACGCCAGCATGCGCATCGCGGCCATCTCTTTCCTGTTCGGCCTCGCGGCATGCCGCTGGGACGACGAAGCAGACCCATCGGAGGCTGCACGTGGACACGCCTAGGGTCGGGATCGTCGGGCCGCTGCTCGGCACCAACCCGGGCTGGGTGCGCAGCCCGGGCGAGCTGCTGGCCTCGCGGTTGCGGGCTGAGGGCGTGGAGGTCCAAGAGACGTCGCGGTTTCCGGGGCGGATCCCGCGCCTGATCGACACTCTGGCGGCGCTGCGACGCTGGCACGACCGCGTCGACGTCGCCGTGGTGCTCGTGTTCAGCGGAGCCGGTTTCGCCATGGCCGATGTCACCACCGCGGCGGCACGACGCCTCGGCATCCCGGCGATCGCATGGCTGCACGGCGGCAACCTCCCGGTCTTCGAGCGGCGCCATACCGGCTGGGTCCGCAGGGTCCTGTGCCGGGCGACGACGGTCGTGGCGCCCAGCGCCTACCTCGCCGCGCTGGCACGCAATCATCCTTGGGTCGAGATCGTTCCCAATCTCCTGCCCGAACCGGCCTACCCCTTCAGGCTGCGCACCCGGCTGCGGCCGCGACTCCTGTGGATGCGTACCTTCGAGGACGTCTACCGGCCGCAGATGGCGATCGAGGTCGTGCGCCGCCTGGTCGAGGCCGGGGTAGACGACGTGGCGCTCACCATGGCCGGTCAGGACCGCGGCCTGCTGGGGCCGACCAGGCAAGCGGCGCGCGCGGCAGGTGTTTTCGACCGCATCACCTTCGCCGGTTTCCTCGGGCCCGAGGCGAAGCTCGAGGCGTTGTCGTCCCACGACGTCTACCTGCACACCAACGCGGTCGACAACGCGCCGGTGAGCGTGCTGGAAGCGGCGAGTGCCGGCCTGCCCCTGGTCGTGAACGCGGTCGGCGGCATCCCCGCTTTGCTCGAGCACGAGGGTTCGTGCCTCATGGTTCCCGACGGCGACGCCGGAGCGATGACCGCGTCGGTGATCCGCCTGCTGCACGACCCGGAGCTGGCGGCGAGGCTGTCGGACGGTGGCCGCGCCGTCGCCGCCCGCAGCACGTGGCCGGAGCAGCGCGACCGCTGGCTCGCGA
>CADDZG010000150.1 GCA_902812355.1 Actinomycetota bacterium
GCGCGCCCCCCGGCGTGGAGAGCGCCGCGGCCTGCGGCGGGCGACGCGCGTGCGGGAGCGAGCGAAGATCTCGGGGTCGACCGCATCGAGGCGTATCCCCCCGCCGACGTCGTCGACCAGCCACGACAGCGGCGCGGCGTCGGGAAGGGACCTCACCAGGGCACGCCGCAACGCGGCCCCCATGTCGCGTGCGCTCGGGAAACGGTCCTCCGGACGCAGCGCGCACGCACGCAGCACGACCCGATCGAGGTCGCGCGGCACGGCGGAGTTGCACCGTGAGGGAGGAGCGAGCGGCTCGGACATGCGCCGCCGCGCGAGATCCGACCCGGCACCCTGCTGCGGCGGGCGCCCGGTCAGCAGCTCCCCGAGCAGCGCGCCGACGGCCCAGACGTCGGTCGTCGGGGACACGGGGGCTCCCGCGACCTGCTCGGGGGCGAGGTAACGCAGGCCCGCGATCCGGTGCGGCCGGGCCGTCCGCGGATCCTCCCGCAGCGCTGCGATCCCGAGTCCCAGCAGCTTCACCGACCCGCCCGGGGTGATCACCACCCGTTCCGGCATGATGCCGCCATGCACGACCCCGCCCCGGTGCGCCGCCGCGAGCCCGTCGCACAGCGCCGCCGCGATCTCCACGGCCTGGGCCGGGCTCAGCGCACCGTTGCCGATCAGCACGTCGCGCAGGTCGCTACCGGAGACGTGCTCGCACACCACGAAGAGGTCCCCGTGCGGGGTGCGGCCGTGATCCAGGAGAGCCCCCAGTGCCGGATGGCTTACCCGGCGTGCCGCGTCCAGCACCGCATCGGGCTCGGCGTCCTCCAGCACCACGATCGTCACGGGGCGATCGGAGACGAGATCGTGGGCCCGGAAAGCGTCCTCCGGCCCCGTGCCGCTGCGGGTGATCACGCGGTAGCGGTCGCCGAGGACCTCCCCCACCACGTCGCCCTTCACGCGCACGGACACTCGACCTCCTCGCCGCAGCGGGCGCCGGGACCTGCCGGGGCCGCGACGGCCCCTGTTCGAACACAGACACCTTAAACAACATCTGCAACATCAGCAACAACCAGCTCTGCAACGTAAGGGCGATGGTCCGACGCGTCCGAGCGCACCGAGCGCGCCCGCGCGATCCGCACCCTGGGCCCGGCGAGGACGTGGTCGATGTGGCGACCGAAGGGGCGCAACGGGAAGCGCGCCGGGAACGTGACCCGGCGCGGGCCCGGCACGAACCCCGCCGCGAGGAGGGCGCCGAGGCCACGGCGGCGTTCGTTGAGGTCGCCGAGGATCACCGCCGGCGAGGGCAGGCGCGCGGCCAGGGCGGCGAGCGCTTCTAGCTGTGCCGGCCGGCCGGCGGCCCGTGCGGCAAGGTGGGTCGCAGCGTAGGACACACCGCGGTGCCGGGCAACGATCACGCCGCGCGGCTCGCGCTCGCCCACCCCCGGCAGGAACGTCCCGCGGTGCTCGATCGGCTCGGCGGTGGCCAGCGCGATGCCGAACTCGCCGCCGCCGCGGCGCAGCGTGACGTGGAACGCCACGTGCATCCCGGTCAGCTCCGCCAACAGCGCAGGCTGGTCCGTCCGTGCCGAGCGCCGCATGCCGCGGTCGAGCTCCTGGAGAGCCACCACCTCGGCCCCGCAGGCGACGATCGTCGCCGCCACCCGCCCCACGTCGACACGGCCGTCGCGCCCGCGGCAGTGATGGACGTTGTAGGTGGCCACCCGCAGGCTGCGCACGCTGCGATACTCCCCCACCGGGCCCGCCCCGGCCGTGCGAGGATGGGCGCGCATGGACGACCGGGCCGCCGCCACCGAGCGGGAGAGTCCCGAGCGCTGCTACGCACATCCCCGGGAGATCACCGGCCTGCACTGCACGCGCTGCGGGCGGCCGATCTGCGCGCGCTGCGCGATCCCCGCCTCGGTGGGCCAGCACTGCCCCGACTGCTACGCCGCGGATCGCCGCTCGATGCGCAAGGCACGCCCTGCTGCGGCGGTGCGCGCTCCGGTCACGCTGGTGCTGATTGGGATCAACGTGGCGATGTTCCTCGCCCAGCAGGCGGTCCCCGGCTTTACCACGAGCCTGTGGGCATCGACCCCGGCGATCGCCTCGGGAGAGTGGTACCGGCTGATCACGTCGGCCTTCCTGCACGCCGGAGTGTGGCACATCCTGCTCAACATGATCGCCCTGTACTACTTCGGGCCCCCGGCGGAGGAGGCCTTCGGACGGCTGCGCTTCCTCGCCCTGTACCTCGTGAGCGGGTATCTCGCCGCGGTCACCTCCTACTGGCTCGAACCGATCGGGGTGCCGTCGCTGGGCGCGTCGGGAGCGATCTTCGGGCTCTTCGGGGCGGTGATCGTGCTCGCCTACAAGCGCAGGCACGCGGCCGCCGGCGGTGCGATGCTGCGCAGCCTCGCGTGGTTGCTGGCCCTCAACCTCGTGATCGGTGTGGTCGTCCCGCACATCGATCTGTGGGCCCACCTCGGGGGCCTGGTCGCCGGCGCGATCCTCGGCTTCCTCTACGACCGCAGCTCGGCGCCGGCGTCGGCCGCGCTACAGGTGCTCGGAACCCTGGCGCTGGTCGCCGCCGGGGTGGCGCTGACCGTCGTACGAGGCGACGTCGTGCGCGCCGCCGAGACCGCGCACCTGAGCGGGGCGGGCCTGGCGCTCGGCGTGATCGTGATGAGCCGCCTGCGGCCCCGGCCACATCGATCCGACCAGGGCGAGCACGGCGACCCCCCGCAACGGCAGCGGTAGCCGCATGGTTGGACCGTCGGCCGCAACCCGGCCGGATCAAGGCGTAACGTGCTCCGGGGGGCCGATCTCGACCACGCCCTGCCTGATCACCGCCCGCCCGCGGGCGTTGTAGGTCTCGAACGCGTAGCGGCCCGAGCCGCCGGACCACAGGCGCGTCGTGAGGTGGTCGCCCGGAACCACGCGGTGGGTGAAACGCGCCTCGACGCGGCGCACCAGGGTCGGATCCCCATCGCACAGGCCGTCGACCGCAGCACGCGCCGCGATCGCCAGGGTGCAGTTCCCGTGCAGGATCACCCCGGGAAAACCGACCGAGCGGGCAAAGGCCTCGTCGAGGTGGATCGGGTTGCTATCGCCCGACACCTCGGCGTAACGCCGGGGCTGGTCCTCCTCCACGGCTACGGTCTGCTCGTACACCGGCGCACCCTGCGGGGTCGCCGCGGTTTCGCGTGCGGCACGCGCCAGCGCCGCCCGATCGCGGCCCCGTACGAACATGCTCGACCACAGCTCAGCTGCGAGGCTCCCGCCTCTGTGGATGCGCGACGACAGCACCAGCGTGTCCCCGGCGGGTTCCGAGCGCACGCTCGCCAGCATGGTCGTCACCTCGAGGCGGTCCCCCGCCCGGAGCGGCGCGTGCTGCACGTGGGAGTGGCCGATGTGCACGAGGCGCGCCACGTCGATCCGCAGCACCGGGTCGAGGCACGCCTCTATCACCTGCGGGGTCGCGGGCACGACCACGAACACCGGCGCCGCCGGCGCGTCCGGCGCGCGGTAGCGCGGGTTGGGATCGCCGGTGGCGTCGGCGTAGCGGCGCAGCAGCTCGGGGGTGACCTCGAAGGTCGCGCTCCCGTAGGTCCGGCCGACCGCCTCAGCGTCGAGCGGCATCGTCGCCCCCGATCCGCCGCTCGACGACGTCCGCAGGGGTCCCCGCGAAGGGCACCGGCCCCCCCTCGGGGACCTCGATCTCGGCCTCCCCCGCGATCGCGAGCTCCTCGGCGGGCAACGACAGCCCTTCCGGCCCCGGCCCCCGGCGTGCCGCGGCGAGGCTCACCCGCACCACGTTGCCGTCGACCGACTCGATCCTGCCGGTGCACGCGAGCTCGTCCCCCGGCCACACCCGGGTGGTGAAGCGCACCTTATAGCGGCGCAGGTGCTGTGGGCCTCCGAACCAGTCCGACAGAGCGTGGGCGAGGTAGCCGGCGGGCAGCATGCCCATGGCGAAGACGGTCGGGGCTCCGGTGGCACGCGCGTAGTCCTCGTCCTGGTGGATCGGGTTGTGATCGCCCGACGCGTCGGCGTAGCGCTTGATGTCGTCGCGGGTGAGGGGGCCGAACACGACCTCGCCCAGCTCCTGGCCGGGATGGACCTCGGCGAGGGTTACCATGCGCGGCTCGCTCATGCTCCCGGGTCCTTGCCGGTCTCGATCATCGTGGCGTAGGCGGTCAGGACCTCGTCGCCGCCGGCGTCGGTGAACACCGTCTCGAAGGTGATCACCCGCATCGTCCCGCCCCGGCGACCCTGCTTGGTCTCGTCCTTGACCACCCGCATTTCGGCGCTCAGCGTCTCGCCCGCCACCGGCAGCCGCCGGTACACGAACTCCTGCTCGCCATGCAGGATGCGCCCGTAGTCGACCTCGATCCCCAGGGCGCGCTCGCGCTCGCCCGGCGGCATCGCCTTCACCTGGGTCATCGTGAAGGTCGGAGGGGCCACGATCCCGGGCAGCCCCGAGTGGCGGGCTGCGAGATCGTCGTAGAGCACGGGGTTGTCCTCGCCTACGGCGCGGGCAAAAGCACGAACCTCCTCGGCCGTGACCGGCACCTCGAACCTGACGGACTCAGCCAAGCTCCACCTCCCCTCCGGCGGCCCGGGCCATCATCGGGATCATGCCCTCGGGGGCGACACCGTCGGGGAACCGCGCGCGCAGGGCCTCGAGGAGCTCGTCCGCGTCCCATCGGCCGGGACGGTCGAAGAGCTCGCCCGGCTGCCACGGGCGCAGGACGTTGACCGCGCCGCCGTAGACGAAGAACACCTGCCCGGTGATGTGCTGGGCCTCGTCGGCGCACAGCGCCACGACCACCGGTGCGATGTTGGCGGGGTCCAGCGCGTCGGAGGCAGCCGTGGGGCCGAAGAGCTCCTCGGTCATGCGCGTGCGGGCGTTGGGAGCGAGGCAGTTGACGGTGACCCCGTAGCGGGCGAGCTCCTGGGCGGCGATCAGGGTCAACGAGGCGATGCCCCCCTTGGCCGCGCCGTAGTTGCACTGCCCGACGTTGCCGAACAGCCCCGAGGGGCTCGACGTGTTGATGACCCGGGCCCGCACCTCCTCGCCCGCCTTGGACCGCTCCCGCCAGTGAGCGGCGGCATGGCGGGTGGGGCCGAAGTGCCCCTTGAGGTGGACGGCTATGACCGCGTCCCACTCCTCCTCGGTCATGTTCACGAGCATGCGGTCCCGCAAGATGCCGGCGTTGTTGACGAGGATGTCGAGCCGCCCGAAGGCGTCGATCGCCTGAGCTATCAGGTTTTCGGCCCCGTGCAGGTCGGCGACGTCGTCGAAGTTCGCCACCGCCTCGCCCCCCGCGGCCCGGATCTCGTCGACCACCTGCCGCGCGGGAGCATCGTCCGCCCCTTCACCCGCGGTCGAGCCGCCGAGGTCGTTGACCACGACGCGGGCGCCGGCCGCCGCCAGGGCCAGCGCGTGCTCCCGCCCGATGCCGCGCCCGGCTCCGGTGACGACCGCGACTTTGCCTGCGAGCGATGGCAAGCCGGAACCTCCTCCGCTGCGAAGCGGGCGCCCGGGGGTTCGGGCGCCACGTTGCGCGGCAGTATAGCCACGCCTTCGAACACCTCCGCCGGCGCCGCCGAAACCCAGGAGCCCCCCGGCCCTCGGGGCTCGCTCCGGCCGGGCGGCTCGATCCGGCAACCCCGCCCTCACCTGGTC
>CADDZG010000151.1 GCA_902812355.1 Actinomycetota bacterium
ATCCGGCGGCTACGCCGCGGGGGCCGCGGCCACCGCCGCCGCGCTGCTGGTCGTCGCCGGCGCGCTCGTGCCGTGGCCGAAAGCGACACAGCTGCGCCGGTTGTGGCGGCGTGCCGCTACGCCGGCGGTGGCGCGCTTGCGCCACCTCCACAGCGGTCACGCAGGCGATTACGTCGCGTGGCTCACGGTAGGCACGGTGGTGGTGTGCGGGGCGCTAACCGTAGCGATCCTGTGAGCGCGCCTATGCCCCTCGCACCGAACGCACCCACGCGGCGAGCGCCTCACCGAGCTCGTCGGGCCGCTCCTCGGGCGCGAAGTGCCCGCAGTCGAGGTGGACCTCGCGCTGGTTGGGCCAGCGGCGGCACTCGGTCCGGACCGCACCGGTGAGCAGACAGGGGCGCTCGACGTCGACGAACAGCTTGGGCACCGGGTTCGACGCGAGCCACTCCGAATAGGCGGCGACGATCTCGCACGCCGCCCCAGGGGCGCCCTCGAGGGGAACCTGGCGGACCCAGGACAGCATCGCCCTGCGGTCCTCGCCCCTGCGGCGGAAGCAGCGCCGGTATTCGCGCAGCACAGCGCGCGTAGCGGCTTCCCCGAGGGCTGCCGGAAGGACCTCCTCGAGCAGGATGTTCTGGCGCAGCACGAGGTCCTCACCGTCGTCGGAACGCAGCTGCCACAGCAGAGCGCGGGTCTCCTCGGGGAGATCGGCCCATCCGAGCGGCCGCACCACGGTGTCGCAGTAGGCGAGCCCGGCGACCGCGTCGCGGTGGCGGTTGGCCCAGTCGAACGCCAGCGCAGCACCCCAGCCGTGGCCGGCGAGGATCACGTGCTCGCGCACCTCGAGGTGGCTCAGCAGCGCGTCGAGGAACCGCCGCTGGGCCGGGAGATCGTAGCGCCGGGCGTCGCCGGGGGGCAGGCGGGCCGAGTCGCCCATGCCGATCAGATCCGGGGCGATCACCCGTCCGAGATCGCGCAGGTGGGGCACCACCCTCCGCCACACGTAGGAGGACACCGGGTTGCCGTGCAGCAGGACGATCGGGGGGCCGTCGCCGGCCTCCACGAACGCCATGCGGAACCCCGCGATGTCGGTCGAAAGTTTGAGAGCCCTCACCGGATCGATCGTCGCGCCGCCCCTCAACCGGCCCGGCGTCGGTCGCCGGCGGGACCGTCGGTCTCCGAGCCGGCCTGCCCTGAGTAGCGATCCACGTACTCCTGCCCGCTGAGCTCGGCGATCGCCTTCATGATCTCGTCGGTCACCTCGCGCAGACGCTCACGGGTGAGCTCGTGCTCGCCCGCCACCTGCTCGAAGCGCAGGGGCGGCCCGAACTCGACCTCGACTCGCACACGGCTGCGCAGATCGGGGAAGCGGGCCCCGCGCCGCAGCGCCCTGTCGCTGCCCCGGATCGCACACGGGACCACCGGGGCCCCCGACAGCAGGGCGAGACGCGCCACCCCGGTGCGACCGCGGTACAAGCGCCCGTCCGGAGAGCGCGTGCCCTCGGGATAGATGGCCACGATGCCGCCCGCGCGCAGGACCCGCAGCGCCTCCTGCAGGGCCTCGCGCGTGCCG
This sequence comes from Actinomycetota bacterium, assembly GCA_902812355.1. GTDB lineage: Bacteria > Actinomycetota > CADDZG01 > CADDZG01 > WHSQ01 > CADDZG01. Next base: position 1,574 of record CADDZG010000151.1, read on the forward strand.
TCTCCGGCCCCCAGGGGGATCTGGCCGGAGATGCGCAGCAACCAGCCGGTCTTCCACGAGTCGAAGTAGCGCTGCTTGGCCAGGAAGCGCAGGCGGCGCGGGTGCAGCAGCGGGATGAACAGCGAGTCGATCAGCGACAGGTGGTTCGCGGCCACGATCGCCGCGCCGGGGGGCGTGTTCTCCACCCCGCGCCGGCGCAGGGAGAAGAACGAGTGCAGCAGCACCCAGAAGATCGGCTTGAGGACCCAGTAAAGCAACAGTGCCTCCGCGCCTTCGGCCGCGCTCGGCTGGCAGCCTAAGCGCTGAGGTGTGACCGCCGCCCGTGCGGGGGAAAACCAGTGGGCGGCGGGGGGCGATCGGTGAGCAGGGATCCGAGCGGGAGGTGTGGATGCCCGAGGACCCCAAGATGCTGCAGGCGGCCGCGGCGCTGTCTCAGATCCTGCTGGTGGACGCCGAACCGGTCGACGTCCTCAGGCGGATCTGCGACATCACCGTGAGCTGCCTCGACGCCTGCGACATGGCCAGCGTGTCGCTATACGAAGGCAAGGGGCGAGTCGACACCGTGGTGTCGACCCACGACAAGATCTCCCACCTCGACCGGGTGCAGTACGACACGCGCCAGGGCCCGTGCATCGCCGCGGCCACGGACATGACCGGCGACCGCCGCCACGCGGTCTACGAGGTCCCCGACACCGCGACCGAGACCCGCTGGCCCGACTTCGCCCGCGCCGCCCACGCAGCCGGGGTCGGCAGCATCGCCGCCTTCGCTCTGGGCGTGGGAACCGGCTCGATCGGGGCGCTCAACCTCTACGCCCTCGAGCCTCACGCCTTCGGTGACGAAGACCTGCGGGCGGCCGCGGTGTTCGCCGCCCACGCCGCCGTCGTGCTCGCCAACGCCGCAGCCCTCGGCCGGGCACGCGCCGAGGTCGCCCAGCTGCACGAGGCCCTGGACACGCGCGACGTGATCGGACGGGCCAAGGGCATCCTGATGGAGCGCGAGGGCGTCACCGACGACCAGGCCTTCGAGATCCTCAAGCGGTTGTCCCAGCACCTCAACATCAAGCTGCGCGAGGTCGCGCGCGAGATCGTCGAACGGCCGACCCGACGGGGCGGCCGGCAGCTCGATACGAGCGGCGCATAGAACCTAAGCGCGCAAGACTCAAGTTGGGAATAGGGCCGGGCCCCCCCTCGTTGTCCCCGGAGCAGGCCGCGGGCAGGCCGCGGCCGCTACCACCGACGAGAGGACGGATCAGAGGTGCCAGACACAACCACGCGAACCCTGCCGATCCTGCCCCTGTCCCACGGGGTCGTGCTCCCCCACATGGTCGTGACCGTGGCGATCGAGACCGACGAGGCGCGCGCCGCGCTGGCCGCGGGTGCATCCGCCGGCCGCCTCGTGCTGCTCGTGCCGCGCCTCGAAGGGCGCTACGCCTCGATCGGCACGGTCGCCCGGATCGAGGACCGTGCCCGGCTGTCGGGCGGCACCGAAGCGGTGGTGCTGCGAGGACTGGGCCGGGCCCGGATCCGCTCGGGCGTCGCCGGCACCGGCGAAGCGACCTGGGTCGAGGCCGAGGAGCTCGGCGAACCCTCGCCGCCCAGCGAGCGGGCGCGCGAGCTGGCACGCGAGTACCGCGCCGTGGTCGAAAACGTGCTCGAGGCGCAGGGCCGCGGCGAGGTGGGCGAGTTCCTGCGGGGCATCAGCGACCCCGGCGCGATCGCCGACACCTCCGGATACTCGCCCGACCTGTCGCCCGAGCAGAAGCTCGAGGTGCTCGAGACGGTCGACGTCGAGGCGCGCCTCACCAAGCTGATCGCGTGGATGCGGGACGTGCTCGCCGGTCTCGAGGTCAAGGAGCGGATCCGCCGGGACGTGGCCGAGGGCATGGAGCGCAGTCAGCGCGAGTTCCTGCTACGTCAGCAGCTCGAGGCAATACGCAAGGAGCTCGGGGAGGACGACGACACCGATCTCGCCGCCGAGTACCGGCGCAAGGCAGACGCGGCCGGCATGCCGGAGGACGTGAGGGCCGAGGTCGAGCGCGAGATCAAGCGTCTCGAGCGCACGCCCGAGCAGAACCCCGAGCACGGCTGGATCCGCAACTACCTCGACATCATGGTCGACCTGCCGTGGTCGCGGCGGACCGAGGACAACCTCGACCTCGACGCCGCACGGGCGATCCTGGACGCCGACCACACCGGGCTCGACGACGTCAAGGAGCGCATCCTCGAGCACCTCGCGGTGCGCAAGCTGCGGGCCGACCGGGGCCTGCCGCCGCTGCAGGGTCGCGGGTCGGGAGCAATCATCACGCTCGTGGGTCCGCCGGGGGTCGGCAAGACGTCGCTCGGCGAGTCGGTCGCCCGCGCCCTGGGCCGGAGATTCGCCCGCGTGAGCCTCGGCGGGATCCACGACGAGGCCGAGATCCGGGGTCACCGCCGCACCTACGTGGGGGCCATGCCCGGCCGCATCATCAGGGCGCTACGCGACGCCGGCACCCGCAACCCCGTGATCATGCTCGACGAGATCGACAAGGTCGGCTCGGACTGGCGGGGCGACCCGTCCTCGGCGCTGCTGGAGGTGCTGGACCCGGCGCAGAACCACTCGTTCCGCGACCACTACCTCGAGGTCGACTTCGACCTCTCCGAGGTCCTGTTCATCCCCACCGGTAACGTCGCCGAGACCATCCCGGCCCCCCTGCTGGACCGCATGGAGATCATCCGCCTCGACGGCTACACGGAGTACGAGAAGATCGCGATCGCCCGCGACCACCTCGTGCCGCGCCAGCTCGAGCGCAACGCGTTGGGTCCGGACGAGGTCACCTTCACCGAGGCTGCGCTGCGGCGCATCGTGCGCGACCACACGCGCGAGGCGGGGGTGCGCAACCTCGAGCGGGCCCTCGGCAAGGCGCTGCGGCGCATCGCTACCGGCGTCGCCTCGGGGACCCTGCAGGTCCCGGTCACCGTCGACGAGGGCGGCGTCGAGACCTACCTCGGGCGCCCGCAGTTCCACTTCGAGGCGGCCGAGCGCACCGCGGTCCCGGGCGTGGCCACCGGCCTCGCCGTCACCGGTACCGGCGGCGACGTCCTCTTCATCGAGGCCGCACGGATGTCGGGGGAGCCGGGGCTGACCCTCACCGGACAGCTCGGAGACGTGATGAAGGAGTCGGCGCAGATCGCCCTGTCCTACGTGCGCTCGCACGCGGCAGAGCTCGGGATCCCCGAGGATGTCGGGGGCGGGCGCTTCCACGTCCACGTCCCCGCCGGCGCGGTGCCCAAGGACGGACCCTCCGCCGGCATTACGATCGCCGCCGCGCTGGCGAGTCTGCTGTCGGGCCGGCCGGTGCGGGCCAACGTGGGCATGACCGGCGAGATCACGCTGCAGGGACGGGTGCTGCCGATCGGCGGGGTCAAGCAGAAGGTGCTGGCGGCACACCGTTCGGGACTGCGCGAGGTCGTGCTTCCGGCCCGCAACGAGCGCGACCTCGAGGAGGTGGACGAAGCGGTGCGCCAAGAGATGACCTTCCACCTCGTGTCCGACATGGGAGAGGTGCTCGAAGTGGCGCTCGAGCGTCCCGCCGCCGAAGCCGCCTGACGGATCCCCTCAGGGAAGCCAGCGCAGCAGGTCGGCCTCCACGAAGGGCTTGATCACGTAGCCCTTGGCCCCGGCGTCCTCGGCCCGCTTGAGGGTGCCGGGGCTCGCGTGCGCCGACATCACGACCACCGGGACCCGTTGTGGCTCGGGCCGGTTGCACAGCTCGGCGAGCACGTCCCAGCCGTCCATGTCGGGCAGGCGCAGGTCGAGCAGCACGAGGGCGATCGCGTCGTCGGCGGCCGCGGCGAGACCGGCGCGGCCGCTTCCGGCTTCCACCACCTCGTGGCCGGCGGCCTCGAGATGGAAGCGCACGAGCAGGCGGATGTCGGGCTCGTCGTCGATGATCAGCACCCGGGCCACCGTCGCCTCCCCTCGCATCGCTCCGGAGGAGCGCCGCCCGGCGCGCCTCCGGGTGTGCCGGGCATCATCCCGCCCTCCGGAGATGGACGTGGAAGCAGGCCCCGCCCCCGTCGCCCGGAGAGTAGCTCACCC
>CADDZG010000152.1 GCA_902812355.1 Actinomycetota bacterium
AGATGATGCCGCGCTTGGAGGTGTCGCCGCGCTCCCGAGCCGTTGCCTCGCGGCCGGCCCGGGCTCGATCGCGCGCCTCGGCTTCCGCCTCGGCGCGTGCCGCGGCCGGCTCGCGATCCTCCTCCTGCGCCCGTTCGGCGGTCTCCTGGGCCTGCTCCTCTTGGGCTTCGGCCTCCTGCTCCTCGGCCTTGGGCTGCTCGGCCTCCTCGCCGGCCTGCTCCTCTTCGGCCTTGGGCTGCTCTTCGGCTTCCCGCTCCTCGGCCTTGGGCTGCTCGGCCTCTCCGCCGGCGGCCGCCGCTCCGTCGCCGCCGGCCTCTGCGGCCTCGCCGACGATCGCTATCGGCTGGCCGACCTCTACCGTCTCGCCCTCGGGCACGAGGATCTTCTGCAGCACGCCCGATGCCGTGGACGGAACCTCGGAATCGACCTTGTCGGTCGAGATCTCGACGAGGAGCTCGTCCTCCTCGACCCTGTCACCCTCGGACTTGAGCCACTTGGTGATCGTGCCTTCGACCACCGATTCGCCCAGCTGCGGCATCTTGATCTCTGGCATCTTCCTTCTCCTCTTGCAGAACCTCGAACCCGAGGGCCGGGCGCGCGCTCATCCGGAACCGCTATTTACCCAATCTACCGCCGGCAGATCCGCGTCCCTGCGGACGGAGTGCGCGGCGCTCAGCCGGTGGGGCTCGGGCTTGGTTGCGCGCCCTGGATCAGCTGCACGAGATCCGAGGTGCGCGGTGCAGGCGGCGGGTTGACCGCGACGCTGGTGCCGTAGTCGTAGAGCTCCATGTCGATCGTCGCCGACGCCTGGGTCGTGCCCGCCCCGCGCAGCTGGATCGACTCCTTGGCCACACGCCCCTGCCGGTCCACCCAAACGTCCACCGGCAGCGTCGACGAGCCGGTCGTTTGCTTGAGCTGGCCCACCGCCGCCTTGAACTCGGGGCGGATCTTCGACGGGGCATGCTCGGCGGCTTTGGACAAATCGATCGTGGCGCGGTAGTGCGTCGTCCTGCCGCCCCGCACGGTGTCGTGGCCGATCTCCTTCACCTTGGTCGATCCCCTGAGGTAGCCGAGGAACTGCGTCGGGTCGCTCTGGTTCAGCTGCGCGGCCTGGCTCAGCCCCATCCCTCCCGGAGCGTTGCGCAGCTCCTGAAGGTCGAGCTTGAGCCACGGCTTGGCCGCCGGCAGCAGCTGCCCGAACAGCGGCGAGCGCATGTAGATCACGAGGCCGCTGTAGATCGTGCTCAGCCGGACCTCCTGGCCCGAAGGTGACGGGATCGAGAGGTCGAGCCGTCCCTCCCGGTGGGCGAAGTCCATCGCGCCGTTACCCCGTATGTGCACGGTCCGGCCGTTGCTCGCGGTCGTGACGTCGAGCGCGACCTTGGCGCTGCCCGCGGCGTAGGTCTTCTTGGTGGCGTTGAGCAGCACTGCCGACCCGCCGGAACCGCCCCCGCAGGCCGCCGCGGCAACGGCAACGACCGCCGCCAGGGCGAAGATCCGGATACGCATATGACCTCCTCGTCTCGGGGCGTCAGCCGTGCAGCGGCTTGCCGGCGAGGCTGAGGAAGGTCTCGCCGATCGCCTCGGACAGCGTCGGGTGCGGATGGATGATCTCCGCCACCTCCGACGGCCACGCCTCCCAGTTGGTTATCAGCATCGCCTCGGAGATGAGGTCCGAGGCACGCGGGCCCACGATATGCACGCCCAGCACCGCCCCGTCACGAGCCGCGACGGTCTTCACGAAACCTTCACCGCCGCCCAACATCACCGCGCGAGCCAGGTGCGCGAAAGAGTAGCGTGCCGTGACGACGTCGTAGCCGGCATCCTTCGCAGCCTGTTCGGTGAGGCCTACCGCCGCGACCTCGGGCTGGCTGTAGATGACGTGGGGGATGTTGACGTAGTCGACCGGCACCACGTCCTCCCCCGCGAGCGCCTCGGCCACCTTGATTCCCTCGAGCGAGGCGACGTGCGCCAGCTGCGGGTGCACGCCGTCGTAGTCCCTCACCGTGACGAGGTCCCCGATCGCGTAGACGCCGTCGACCGAGGTGCGGAAGCCCTTGTCCACGACGACGAAGCCGCGGTCGAGCTCGATCCCGGCCTCCTCGTAGCCGAGACCCTCGCTGTTGGGCCCCCGCCCGACCGCCAGGAAAAGCCGTTCGGCCGTGAGCGTCCCGTCGTCGCCGCCGAGCCGCACCTCGACGCCGTCCTCGGTGGCGCCCGCATCGGACACCTCGACACCGAGCCTGAAGTCGATGCCGCGTGCTTCGAGCGACCTCTGAAGCTGCTTGGAGACGTCGGCATCCTCCGCGGGGGCAATGCGATCGAGCATCTCGAGCACCGTGACCTCGGCGCCGAAACTGCGGTAGACGCTGGCGAACTCGAGGCCGATGTAGTTGCCGCCGATGATGATGACCGAGGACGGGATGTCCTCGGCCTGCAGACCGTAGAGCGAGTTGTGCACCCGCTTGCCGTCGGCCTGGATGAAGGGCAGGTCCCGGGCATAGGAGCCGCTGGCGAGCACGACCCCCCGTTCGGCCCGCAGCGACCGCTCGCCGTCGCCTGTGGTCACGGTCACGGTGCGAGAGTCCGCCAGCCTCCCGTCCCCCTCCACGTAGGTGACCTTGTGGCGCCTGACGAGCCCCTGCAGGCCCTTGTGCATCTGGGACACGACCCCCTCCTTGAAGGAAAGGACCTTGCCCCAGTCGACCTGCGGCTCCTGGGTGAGGATCCCGAAGTCTCCGGAGTGGCGGATCTCGTCGGTGAGCTCGGCCGCGTGCAGCAGCGCCTTGGTGGGGATGCAGCCGCGGTGCAGACAGGTCCCCCCGATCTTGTCCCGTTCCACGAGCGCCACCGACATCCCCAGCTCCGCGGCGCGGAAGGCGCAGGCGTAACCGCCGTTGCCGGCTCCGAGGATCACCACGTCGAAGGAGTCAGAACCGTTCGCCACTGCGACCTCCCAGGCTTGCCTTGTCCCGCGGGCGGGCCGCGGCTCGTGCCGCGTCACGACGATAACGCCGCAGGCTGCCGCGGCCGGCTGCCCGGTGGCACGATGTCACCATGGTCGAGGTCTCCGCACGCCGCGCGGCCGCCGCGTCGCTGGCCATCACGTTCGCACTGGCGGTGGCGAAGTTCGCCGCCTACCTGTTGACGTCGTCGCTGGCGATCCTGTCCCAGACCCTGGACACGCTCGTCGACGTCGTCGCGCTCGCGCTCGTCTACGTCGCCGTACGCGTGGCGGAGCGCCCCGCCGACCGCACCCATCATTACGGCCATCACAAGATCGAGAACCTCGTCGCCTATACCCAGACGCTGATGCTCCTCGGGCTCGTCGGCGTGATCTGCTTCCGGGCGGTGAGCGAGCTCGCTTCCGGCACGATCGCCGTGACCGCACCGTGGTACGCCTTCGCGCTGATGGGGCTGTCGGTGGTGGTCGACGCCTACCGGGTGCGCTCGTTGGTGGTGGCGGGGCGGGCCCGGCCTTCGCAGGCCCTCGCCGCCGGCGCCCTCAACCTCGCCGGCGACCTCGGCACCGCGCTGGTCACCCTGATCGCGCTCGGGCTGGTGCAGGCGGGCGTGCCCTCCGCCGATGCGATCGGCAGCCTGGTGATCGCCGCGGCGGTGACGGTGGCGGCGGTGCGCCTGGGCAAGCGCTCGGTGGACGTGCTCATGGATCGGGCCCCCGAGGAGCCGCTGCAGGCGATCGAGCGCGCCGCCAACCGGGCCGCGGGGGTCGCCGACACCCGGCGGGTCCGGGTGCGGGACTCGGGTGGTCAGCTGTTCGCCGACGTCACCGTTTCGGCCGAACGCACGACCTCCCTGGAGCGGGCCCACGACATCGCCGAGAGCGTCGAGCGCGAGATCGCCCGGGTGCTACCCGGGACCGACGTGGTGGTGCACGTCGAGCCCGACGCCGGCGCCGGGGGCCTGGTCGAGCGGGCACATGCTGCCGCCAGCCGGGTCGGGGGCGTCCACGAGGTCCACAACGTCAGCGTGCGGGCGCTCAGCGGCGGCGGGCGGACCGGCCGTCCGCCCCTGCGGGTGACCCTGCACGCGAAGGTGGACCCTGCGACCCGGCTCGAAGACGCTCACGAGCTCGCCGATGCGGTCGAGGCCGCGGTGGCACGCGAGCTCGGCGGCGAGGTGCGGGTGGATTCCCACATCGAGCCTCTGGAACCCACCACCCAGGGCCGCGACGTCACCGACGAACGCCGCGACCTCGTAGATGCGGTCGTGGACGCCGCCCGGGCCGAGCCCGACGTGCTCGACTGCCACGACGTGACGGTGACCTCGTCGCCCGACGGGCTGATCGTCACCGCCCACCTCACCGGTCGGCGCGGCGTCGCCCTGGACCACATCCACGCCGCGTCCCAACGCATGGAGAAGGAGGTCATGGGCCGCCACCCCGACGTGGCGCAGGTGGTGACCCACTTCGAGCCGACCCCCGCGTGAAGTGGCTCACCAACCGCGCTCGATCCACTCCTGCAGGTGCGGGCGCTCCGCGCCGATCGTGGTCGGCTCCCCGTGACCGGGATGCACCCGGGTGTCCTCCGGCAGTGTGAACAGCTTGTCGCGCACCGAGGCGATGATCGTCTCGAACGCCCGGCGGTCTCCGAAGGTGTTGCCCGGGCCGCCGGGGAACAGGGTGTCCCCCGAGATGAGGTCCCCGTCCACCAGCAGGCAGATGCTGCCGGGGGTGTGGCCCGGGGTGTGCAGGACTCTGGCGGCGCAGGAGCCGAAGGCTATCGAGTCGCCGTCGCCCACGCTGCGGTCCACCGCCACGGGATAGTCGTCGCCGGGGTGGGCGTACACCGGCACCCCGAGAGCCTCCTTGAGGCGAGGCAGGGCTTGGACGTGGTCGAAGTGACCGTGGGTCTGCACGATGCCGACCACGCGCGTGCCCTGGGCGGCCTCGAGGATGCGCTCGGGCTCGAAGCAGCCGTCCACGATCAGCGACTCGCCGGTCACCGGGCATTCGAGCACGTAGACGTTGTTGCCCATATCGCCGACCTCGACCCGGTGCACCCGGGCACCGCCGGGCCGGCTCATCCGAGCACCTCGGCGGGGACCCCCGCGACCTCGACGCGGTCCCCCGGCCCGATCGTGTAGCGCAGCATGGCGAGCGCCGCGTCGCCGGCCACGCTGGTCACCACCCCGACCCTGGCACCGTCCTGCGAGACCTCGGCGCCGGGGGCCACCGGTGCACCGGGCGCGATGCGGCGCAGGTGGCGGTTGACTTTGCCGCGCAGGTGGATCTTGGCCATCGCCTCCTGGCCCACGTAGCAGCCCTTGTTGTAGTGCACGGCGCGCTCGTCGATGTTGGCCTCCTGGGGGAACGAGGCGAAGTCCATGTCCCGGCCCCAGCGGGCGACCCCGGCCCGCACCCGCACAGCCTCGAGCTCGTCCTCGCCGGCGGGGCGTGCGCCGGCCGCGCGCACGGCATCCACGGCCGCCGCGACCTCACCCCGCGGGACCCACAGATACGCCGCCGGCACACCGACGCCGGCGGTCGGGTGCACCGGCGCCTGCAGTCCCGACGCCTCCACGACCTTCTCCCAGCCCTCGCCGGCGACCAGGACCAAGCCCCACGCGTCGGTGACATCTTCGA
>CADDZG010000153.1 GCA_902812355.1 Actinomycetota bacterium
ACCCGGCCCAGCGCCGCGAGCGCATCGGTCGCCCGGGCCAGCCCCGAGGCCACCCGGCGGGCGTCGTCGGCCCCCTCGGCGAGGGCCCGGACCTCGGCATCGGCACCGGTCAGGCGGGCCCGCACGCTCGCCAGCTCGTCGGACAGGAGCTCGCTACGCCGCTGCAGCTCGGCGACGTCGAGGCGCTCGGAGCCGTCGGTCAGGCGGGCAAGCTCGGTGGCCGCGAGGCGCTGGCGCAGCGTGCGCTGCTCGGCCATCAGTTCGGAATGCACCGCGGCGGCCTCGGCCTGGCGCTTGAGCGGACGCACGGCGCGCCGCAGCTCCCCGAGCACGTCACCGAGGCGCGTGAGGTTGTCTTCGACCCGCTCGAGCTTGCGCAGCGATCGCTCCTTGCGGCGCCGGTACTTGCCGATCTGGGCGGCCTCCTCGATGAAGGCGCGGCGCTCCTCGGGCCGGGCGTTGAGCACCGCGTCGAGCTGCCCCTGGCCCACGAGCGTGTGCAGGCTGCGCCCCATACCGGCGTCGGACAACAGCTCCTGGATGTCGAGCAAGCGGCACGGGGCGCCGTTGATCCGGTACTCGGAGTCCCCGTTGCGGTCGGTACTGCGGGCGATCGTCACCTCGGAGAGGTCGAGTCCGAGCGCGCCCGAGGAGTTGTCCAGGGTCAGCTCGACCTCGGCCACGGCCAGACGGGGCCGGGCCGGCGACCCGGCGAAGATCACGTCCTCCATCGACGCCGAACGCAGCGCCGAGGGGGCTTGCGACCCGAGCACCCACATCAGCGCGTCGGCGATGTTGGACTTGCCCGAGCCGTTGGGGCCGACGATCACGTTGATGCCGGGCTCGAACACCAGGGTGGTGGGCTCGGCGAACGACTTGAAGCCCGACAGGCGCAGGGCACGGATGAACATCGCGCCAAGTTAGCAGTGGGCCCGCCGCCGCCCCCGGCTTTCCCCGGTCAGCGGATCTTGAAGCCCTTCTCGTTGCGGGGAGGCTCCCTGTCGACCTGGACGCCCGAGACCGTCGCGCCCTTGGGTCCGGCCCGGCACAGCCCGACGACCCGGTAGACCTCGTCGCGCGGCCCCTCGAGCACGGCCTCGACGCGGCCGTCCGCCAGGTTGCGCACCCAGCCCGTGACGCCGAGCTCGTTCGCCTTGTCGGCGACGGCCCGGCAGAAGTCGGCGCCCTGCACGTCGCCGGACACGAACACATGAACCCGGGTCTTATCTTCCACCGCCCCTCCTAACGCGGATCGTCATGCCTGGCACCGGGGGCAGAGGTAGCTGTAACCACCGTCGAAGGGCTCCTTGACGATGGTGTTCCGGCAGCGCCGGCACGGCTGCCCCTCCCGTCCGTAGACCTTGAGCTCGTCCTGGAAGGCACCCGGGGAACCCTGGAGGTCGACGAAGGCGTCGTCGCCGACGCTCGCCCCGCGCGCCTTGACCGCATCCATCAGCACCTCGAGCAGCGAGCGGTACAGCCGCCGCACGTCCTGGGACGACAGCCGGTCGGGGCTGCGGTCGTAGCGCAGGCCGGCGGCGAACAACACCTCGTCGGAGTAGAGGTCGCCGAGCCCGACCACGAAGCCGTCGTCCATCAGCAGGCGCTTGATCGGCCCCCGATGTGAGGTCAGTAGCTGCGAGAAGCTCTGCCACGTGGGTGGGCTGCGCCCGTCGAGCGGATCGAGGGCCGCGCCGGTCGCATGCAGCGCATCGATTTCGGCCCGGGGCGCAACGAACATCTCGCCGTCCCCGGTGGCGTCGACGTAGCGCAGCTGGCCGCCGATCGTGAAGGTGATCACCACCTGGGTGTTGGGCTCGACCTCGTCGGACACCGCGGTCTTGAGCAGGCGGGCAGCCGGCCCCGGCGTGACCGCCAGCGCGCGGTCGTCCTCGAGCCCGAAGACCAGCCACCGGCCGCGTCTCTCCAGGGCCACGAGCTTGGCGCCCGTGAGCGCGTCGATGAAGTCCTTGCGCCGGGGATGGCGGGCGATGATGCGGGCGGCGCGGGGGCCGGGTCGCACCTCCACCTGCTTGACCCTGCGACCGACGATCTCCTTCTCGAGGTCCCGTCGCAGCACCTCGAGCTCAACCAGCTCGGGCACGAGCGTCCCCCTGGTCCTGCTCGTCCTCGACCACCAAGCGCTGCAGCGCCTGCCGCGCCGCGTTCTGCTCCGCCTCCTTCTTGCTCCTCCCGCTGCCCTCCCCGAAGGCCTGCGAGCCGAGGTACACCACCGCGGTGAAGCGCTTGTCGTGGTCGGGGCCGGATGCCGCCACCCGGTACTCGGGCAAGCCGCCGTGGTCCCGCACGGCGATCTCCTGCAGGGCGGTCTTGGCATCGTGACGTTCGCCCGAGCTGAGCTGCTCCTCGATCAGGGGGGTGAACAGCGGCACGAGGTGCTCGCGCACGACCTCGATGCCACGGTCGAGGTACACGGCGCCGACCACCGCCTCGAGCGTGTCGGCGAGGATGTGGTCCTTGTCGCGCCCCCCCGTAGCCTCCTCGCCCTTGCCGAGGCGGATGTGGGGGCCGAGGTCGAGGCACCGGGCGAGCCGCGCCAGGGCCTGGGTGTTGACCACCGAAGCCCGCAGCTTGGCCATGTCCCCCTCGGCCAGCTCGGGATGAGTGCGGTAGATCAGGTCGGTCACCACGGCCTCGAGGATGGCGTCGCCGAGGAACTCCAGGCGCTCGTTGTGGGGGGCCCCGCCGGGCTGCTCGAAGGCGTAGGAGCGGTGGGTCAGGGCGACCTCGTAGAGGTCGAGGGCCGGCACGCCGAGGGCGGCGAGGCCCTGCGGCGCCCTACTCCGTCGGGACGGCCTGACGTCCTGCGTAGTACCCACAGTTGGGGCACACCCGGTGCGGCTGCTTGGGATGGTGGCACTGGGGGCAGGAGGCGAAGGTCGGTGCCTCGAGCCGCCAGTTCTGGGCGCGCCGCATGCGCGCCTTGCTCCTCGTCTTGCGTCGCTTCGGTACCGCCATGGTCAGCCTCCTAGCCGTCGCCCGCCAGGCGTGCCCCGAGGTCGGCCAGGGGAGCCCAGCGCGGATCGATGTCGTCGTCGGCGCAACCGCACGGCCCGGCGTTGAGGTCTGCGCCGCAGCGGGCGCAGAGGCCGGCACAGGCGGCGTCGCACAGTGGGTTGAGCGGCAGGGCGAGCCCGACCGCGTCCCGCACGAGCGGCTCGAGATCGACGGCGCTGCCGCTCACCCGGTAGGCGTCCTCGTCGGCCTCCGCCTCGTGACCCGGCGCCACGAACAGCTCGGTCACGGAGACGTCGATCGCGGTCTCGAGCGGGCGCAGGCAGCGGGCGCATTCGACGCGCGCGCTGCAGCGCACCCGCCCGCTGGCGAGCACGCCCTCGATCACGCTCTCGAGCCGCAGCTCGGCCGTCACCGGGCGCTCGTCGACGTGGGCCAGCGAGGTCCCGACGCCGGGCAGCACGGCGGTGACGGTCACGTCCCGGTACTCGCCGGGGCGGCCCAGGAGCTGGGAGACGGGAACCATGAAGCCTTGCACGCGCGCGTTCCTTCCGTGGTGGCGGCCTGATCGTCCTGGTAGGCGGTCCGGGGGGCGCCGCGGCGACCACGCCCGGCCTTCCAGATGATATCAGAAGGGCCCGGTCCGCCCGGGTGCGGACCTAGCTCAGGGCCGCGTCTTCGACCGAGGTGAGGTCGATCGGATCGATCGTCACCGACGAGGTCGTGTTGGACGCTGCCTGCAGCTGCTTGCGCCCCTTGGACACCGTCGTCAACGTCTTGTTGAGCTGGATCTCGAACGCTGCCAGCTTCTGGTCGATGTAATCCTCGGCCTCCGCCCGCATGCGCGCGGCCCGCTCCCGCGCCCCGTCGATGATGCGTTCGGCCTCGCGCTCGGCGGCGAGCACGACCTCGCTGCGAGACAGCAGGCGGTCCCTCTGCTGGCGGGCCTCGGCGAGGATGCGCTCGGCCTCCGCCCGGGCCCGGTCGAGGAGCTCGTCGCGATCGCGTGCCATCCAGCGCGCCTGGCGCACCTCCTCGGGCACCTGCTGCTTGATGTCGGCGATGAGATCGAGGATCTCGTCCCGGTTGATCACGGCGCTCGAGGACAGCGGCACGGCCTTGGCCTCCTCGATCACCGTGGCCAGCTCGTCAAGGCGTTCGATCAGATCCATGCGCGTCCCTTCTCGCTCGTCGGCGTTCCCGCGATGCGCGCGACCAGCTAAGAGGATGCCACGCCGAAGCGGTCTGCGAGGGCTTTCGCCACCGGAGCCGGCACGAGGTGCTCGACCGAGCCGCCGTAGCGGGCCACCTCCTTGACCAGCGACGAGGACAAAAAGGCCCACTCGGGCTTGGCCACGACGAAGAAGGTATCCAGCTCGGGGCGCAGGGCGGAGTTCATCTGCGCCATCTGGAGCTCGTACTCGAAGTCCGACACCGCCCGCAGCCCCTTGACCACAACCCGGATGTCCCGCCGGGCGGCGAAGTCGACCAGCAGCCCGTCGAGGCTGGCGAGCTCGACGTTGTCGAGGTGGGCAAGGCTGAGGTCGAGCATCTCGATCCGCTCGGCGGTCGAGAACAGCGGCTTCTTGGACGGGTTGACGGTGACCCCGACGACGACGTCGTCGAAGTAGCGGGCGGTGCGCTCGATCACGTCGATGTGCCCGTTGGTCGGTGGATCGAACGACCCCGGGCACAGGGCGGTGGGCATCAGGCTTCGTCTTCCTCCTCGTGAGTGAAGACGGTGATCTTGGACTGCCCGAAGCTCCGCTCCCACACCACCTGCAGTCCGAGCGGCCGCAGGGTCGGCTCGGCCGCCGGGCGGTGCAGCACCACCCGGCCCTCGTCGGCGAGGAAGCCGCCGGTGACGATCGCCTCGAGGTCCTCGGTGACGTGTTCCTTGGGCATCGGATAGGGAGGGTCGACGAAGATCAGGTCGTGGCGCTGCGGGGCGTCCTTGCCGAGCAGTAACCTGACATCGCCCCACACGACCTCGGAGGCGTCCCTGAATCCGGTGGCGTCGATGTTCTGCTCGAGCTTGACGATCGCCTCGCGCGAGCTGTCCACGAACGTGGCCCTTGCCGCGCCGCGCGACAGCGCCTCGAGCCCGAGCGACCCCGATCCCGCGTAGAGGTCCAGCACCACGGCATCGTCGAGCGGCCCGAGGGCGGAAAAGATGGCCTCCCGCATCCGGTCCGTCATGGGACGGGTTCCCACGATGGGTGCCTTCAGGCGCCGTCCCTTCGCCTGTCCCGCTATGACTCTCATGCTTTCAAATGTAGCGAACCGACCCGCGCGCCGCAGGTAGCACTCAGCCGGCGTTGACCACGTCGATCTCCACGCCCTTAAAGCGGTCGTGCACCTCCCGGCGCAGGGCCCGGTGCTCGAAGGAGGCGAGCTCGGGGTCGTCGTCTAGCAGCCGCTCGGCGAGGGCGCGGGCGGTGCGGATCACATCCTGGTCTCGCAGCACCCGGGCGAGGCGGAGATCTGGCAGGCCCGACTGACGGGCGCCGAACAGCGTCCCCTCCCCCCGCTGGGCAAGGTCGAGCTCGGCCAGGGCGAAGCCGTCGGCGCTGCGCGCCAGGGCCCCGAGGCGCTCGACCGGCTCG
>CADDZG010000154.1 GCA_902812355.1 Actinomycetota bacterium
CTGTCGGGCTCGGTCGAGGCGCTGGCCCGGCGGCGCAACGAGGCCGAGGTCCGGCGTGCCGAGATCGGGGCCAGGCTGGATGCGTTGGCGCAGCGGGCGATCGAGGAGTGGGGCCTGTCGCTCGAGGCGCTGGCCGAGATCCCCGCGCTCCCGCATGGTGAGGAGGACGACGCACGCAAGCGCGTCGCCGACCTCGAGCGCGACCTGCGCCGCCTAGGCCCGGTCAACCCGCGCGCCCGCGAGGAGTACGACCGGCTGGCCGAGCGGGAGCGTTTTCTCACCGAGCAGATCGAGGACCTCAAGGCGTCGCGGCGCGACCTGCTGCGGGTGATCGCCGAGGTCGATGCCACGATCGTCGACGTCTTCCAGGCCGCGTTCGCCGACGTCGCGGCACAGTTCGAGGTCGTGTTCCCGCGGCTGTTCCCCGGCGGCGAGGGGGCGCTGCGGCTCACCGACGCCGATGATCCGCTGAACAGCGGGATCGAGATCGAGGCCAGGCCCCCGGGCAAGCGCGTGCGCAAGCTCTCTCTGCTGTCGGGGGGCGAGCGCTCGCTGGTGGCACTGGGTTTCCTCATCTCAATCTTCCGCGCTCGCCCGTCCCCCTTCTATCTGTTGGACGAGGTCGAGGCCGCCCTCGATGACGTCAACCTGCAGCGTTTCCTCGGCCTCGTGGCGGAGCTGCAGCGGGGGGCGCAGGTGCTGATCGTGACCCACCAGAAGCGCACGATGGAGGTGGGCGAGGTCCTCTACGGCGTGTCGATGGGCAAGGATGGGATGTCCAAGGTCGTGGCGCGGCGGCTCGAAGACGCCGCGGCACCTTCCTAGACGCCCCGGCGCGGACTAGCAGGGCGGCTCCCACGGGGATAGGCTGCGCTCGTGGATCTGCGCTATCCGGTGACCAGGTACCTCTATCGGCCGGCGTCGACCCCGATGGCCAGGCTGCTGTCGCATACCCCGGTGACGCCGGTGCAGGTGACGTGGGCCAGCGCCGCGCTGCTGACCGCCGGGGCGGTGCTCTTCGGCCTCGGCATGTACGTGGCCGGCGCCCTGTTGACCCTCGCCGGGGCCGTCACCGACTGCGCCGACGGCGACCTCGCCCGTCTCACCGGTCGCGTGTCGCGCACCGGCGCGTTGCTGGACTCCGTGCTCGATCGCTGGACCGACTCGGCCGCGATCCTGGCCATCGGGCTGTCCGACGCGGATCGCCTCGGCGGGGTCGCCGGCTTCGCCCTGGTGGCCTCACTGCTGACGTCCTACACGCGGGCCCGGGCCCAGTCGCTCGGGGTCGACGCCCCCGACGGCATCGGGGGCCGGGACACGCGCCTGCTGATGATCGTGGTGGCGGCCCTGGTGGGAGAGATGTTCTGGGGCCTGGTTGCGGTCGCCGCGGTCGGCGCGCTGACGTCCGTGCAGCGCCTGATCGTGGCGGGCAAGGCGCTCACCCGCCTCGACAACTCCGAGCGCGTGCGCGACGTGGTCGATCGCTCCGAGCGCGTGCGCTGAACGCCGGCGGCCGGCCCCGGCCGTCGTCGTCGCCTCGATCCCGTTGGGTAGGTTGAGCGCGTGATCACCGCCGTCGTCTTCGCCGTCGTGGCCGTCGCCATCGTCGTGGGGCTGATCGTCGCGTTCGTCACCACCACCCGCGCCCGCAGCCGCCAGCTGGGCCTGGAGGAGGATGCAGAGGGACGCGTCGTCGAGCCGGAGGGCCGCGGGGGCGTCAACGTCGAGCCGGAGGGCCGCGGGGGCGTCATCGCCCCTCCTGCCGCCGAGCCGCCGGCCGCGCCGTCAGCGGCACCCCCCGTGGAGGTTCCGGAGGCCGTGCGCCCGGCGCTGCGCGACCGCCTGGCGCGCTCCCGGCGCTTCCTCGCCGGGAGGGTGCGCGATGCCCTCGGGGCGGGCCTCGACGACGACGCGTGGGACGACCTCGAAGCTGCGCTGATCCAGGCCGACACCGGGGTCGGCACCGCCACCGCAGTGGTGTCCGAGGTGCGGGCCGAGGCGCGCGCCGCCGGCGTCACCGACGTCGACGGGATCCGGACGCTGATGGCGCAGCGCTTGCTTGCCCGCTTCGCCGCAGATGCGCCGCGCGCCCTCACGATCGGGCCGCCCCCGTCGGTGTGGCTCGTGGTCGGGGTCAACGGTACCGGCAAGACGACCACGATCGGCAAGATCGCCGCCGACCAGGCCGCGCGCGGCAGGCGCGTGGTGATGGCCGCCGCCGACACCTTCCGCGCCGCCGCCGACGAGCAACTCGAGGCATGGGCCCGGCGCGCCGGCGCCGAGCTCGTCAAGCACCGTCCCGGCGCCGATCCCGGGGCCGTCGCCTTCGACGCGCTGGCGCACGCCAGGGCGCGCGGCCACGACCTCCTGATCGTGGATACCGCGGGGCGGCTGCACACCAAGGTGCCGCTGATGGACGAGCTCGCCAAGATCCGCCGCGTGGTCGAGAAGGAGGGACGGGTGGACGAGGTCCTGCTCGTGCTCGATGCCACCGCGGGGCAGAACGGGCTCGCCCAGGCCCGCAGCTTTGCCGCCGCCACCGGGGTCACCGGCGTGGTGCTGACCAAGCTCGACGGCACCGCCAAGGGCGGGATCGCGGTGGCGGTGGAGCAGGAGCTCGGGATCCCGATCAAGCTGATCGGGGTGGGGGAGGGGCTCGGAGACCTCGAGCCTTTCGAGCCGCGGCGCTTCGTCGAGGCGCTGCTGGGATGAGGCGGTAGCCGGTGCGCGTGCTGGTGGCGGGGGGCAGCGGCTTCGTCGGCCGCCACATCGCGCGCGCCTTGATCGGCGACGGTCACGAGGTCGTGGTGCTGTCGCGCGACCCGGCGCGGGTCGCGTCGGTACCGGAGCTCGCGGGGGCCGGGGCGGTGCGCGGCGACGTCACCGACCCGGCCTCGCTACGAGGCGTCCTCGACGGCTGCGAGGCGGCGGTGTTCGCGGTGCAGTTCCCCAACTACCCGGTCGAGCAGCCCCGTCTCGGGCTCACCTTCGACCGCTACGACCGCGGCGGTACCGAGAACCTGCTCGCCGAGGCGCGTCGCGCCGGTGTGTCTCGCTTCCTCTACGTCAGCGGTGCGGGTGCCGACACCCGCAGCGAGCGCTCGTGGTACCGGGCCAAGGGGCTCGCCGAGGAGGCGGTGCGGGGCTCGGGACTGCGGTGGGCGATCATCCGGCCCTCGTGGGCCTACGGCCCCGGCGACAAGGCCCTCAACCGCATCGCGGCGATCGCCCGCCGTTCGCCGGTGGTGCCGCGGCTGGGGCTGCGGCCCCAGCGGATCCAGCCGGTGCACGTGGACGACCTCGCGGAGGCGGTCCGGCGCATCTTCGACCGGGACGCGTGGGACCGCGTCTACGAGGTCGGGGGGCCCGAGGTACTGACGATGCACGAGGTCGTCGCCACGCTGTGCCGGGTGCTCGGGTTGAGGAGGCTGATCGTGCCGGTGCCGGCGGCCCTCGCCAAGCTTGCCACCGCGCCGTTGGACCTGCTGCCGCGGCCGCCCATGAACCCCGCCGGGGTCGACTTCGCGATCCAGGACGGCTTGGTGGACGACTCCGAGACCCGCCGCGTCCTGGGGCTCGAGCCTGTGGCGCTGGAGGAGGGCCTGCGCCGCTACCTCTGACCCGCCGGGAGCCGTGGACCCGGATCGCTCGGCGGCGAACCGGGGCGCCACGGTAGGTCACGGCGGGCATGCCTGTCCGCCGGATACGTTCCGGCGCACACCGCCCGCAGCGGCGCGTCGATGACGGCCGCCGAGCGACGAGCATCTGTGAGAGCAGCGGTCCCCCGTCGATCCAGGCTAACGTGGGAGCCGATGTTCGACTCACTATCCTCCCGGTTCGACGACATCTTCACCCGGCTGCGCAACCGGGGGCGGCTCAGCGACAAGCAGGTCGATGAGGTCCTGCGCGAGATCCGTCTCGCTCTGCTCGAGGCCGACGTGTCCCTGCGCGTGGTCAAGGCCTTCGTCGCCGACGTGCGCGAGCGGGCCCAGGGGGCCGAGATCCACAAGAGCCTGAGCCCGGCGCAGCAGGTGATCAAGATCGTCAACGAGGCTCTGATCGGGGTCCTCGGGGGTGAGGCCAAGGGCCTCGTGCCCGTCGACGCGCCCCCGCGCGTGATCCTCATGGCGGGCCTGCAGGGCTCGGGCAAGACGACGGCCGCCGCCAAGCTGGCCAAGCACCTGCGCGGCAAGGGCCGCCGTCCGCTGCTGGCGGCGTGCGACCTGCGCCGGCCTGCGGCGACCAGCCAGCTGCAGCTGCTCGGCGAGCAGGCAGGGGTGCCGGTACACGCCGAACCCGGGGCCACCGACGCGCCTGCGGTGGCGCGGCGGGCGCTCGAGGAGGCGCACGCCGAGAACCTTACCGACGTCATCGTGGATACCTCGGGGCGCATGCACGTCGATCCCGAGCTGATGGCCGAGCTCGGTGCGGTCGCCCGTGCGGTCGAGCCCCACGAGACCCTGCTGGTATGCGACGCCATGACCGGACAGGACGCGGTCAACGTGGCCGAAGCCTTCCTCGAGGAGGTCGAGGTCACCGGCGTGGTGCTGACCAAGCTCGACGGCGACGCGCGCGGCGGCGCGGCGTTGTCGATGTCCTACGTGACGGGCTGCCCGGTCAAGTTCGCCGGCGTGGGCGAGAAGCTCGACGACCTCGAGCCCTTCCATCCCGACCGCATGGCGTCTCGCATCCTCGGCATGGGCGACGTGCTGACGCTGATCGAGAAGGCCGAGGAGGCGTTCGAGGCGGATCAGGCGCGCCGGCTCGAGGAGCGCCTGCGCAAGGCGGAGTTCACCTTCGAGGACTTCCTCGAGCAGATGCAGGCGGTCAAGAAGATGGGCCCTCTGTCCCAGGTGCTGGGGATGCTGCCGGGCATGGGCAAGCTGCCGATCGGCGACGCCAACCTCGACGCCACGATGCCCCGGGTCGAGGCGATCATCCGCTCCATGACGCCGCGGGAGCGCAACGATCCATCGATCCTCAACGGCAGCCGGCGGGCCCGGATCGCACGCGGCTCGGGGACCTCGGTGCAGGAGGTCAACCGCCTGATCAAGCAGTTCGAGCAGGTGCGCAAGCTGATGCGCCAGATGTCGGGCGGCAAGGGCAGGGCGCGCGCCGTGCCCGGGTTGCGCCTGCCACCCGGGATCGGCTCCTGAGCGGACCCCGCGCGGCGGGTGACTGATAGCATGGGAGTCGCCCCTGTGAGCGCGGGGGCCGTCGCATTGCAACCCCCACAGGAGGCATGAGCACGACCATGGTCAGGATCCGACTGAAGCGCGTCGGCAAGCGCAAGCAGCCGTCCTACCGGGTGGTGGTGGCGGATTCCCGCAGCCCCCGGGACGGGCGCATCATCGAGTCGATCGGGCATTACCACCCGCGCCGGGAGCCGTCGGAGGTGGTGATCGACGTGGCCCGCGCCGACTATTGGCTGCAGCGGGGAGCGCAACCCAGCGACACCGTGCGCAAGCTGCTCGACATCGCCCGCGCCGGCGCCGGTGACGGTGACGGGGAGGCTGCGCCGCAGAGCGCGCCGCGCCGCCGGCGCGCCAC
>CADDZG010000155.1 GCA_902812355.1 Actinomycetota bacterium
ACCACCGCCCGCGCCACCGCACGCTTGGCCGCCGCCGCCTCGGGGCCGCCGCGCCGGGCCGCCTCCTCGGCGCCGGCGACCTCGTCGTCGTCGAGTCCTGCCGCCAGCAGCGCGTACTGCGCCACCAGCGCGTCCGGGATGCTCATGAGCTTGCCAAACATGTCCGCCGGGTCGTCGCGGATGCTCACGTAGTTGCCGAGGCTCTGGGACATCTTCTGCACCCCATCGAGACCGACCAGCAGCGGCATCGTGAGGGCGACCTGGGGCTCCTGGCCGAAGGCACGCTGCAGGTCCCGTCCCACCAGCAGGTTGAACAGCTGGTCGGTACCGCCGAGCTCGACGTCGGCTTCGACCGCCACCGAGTCGTAGGCCTGCATCAGCGGGTACATGAACTCGACGATCGAGATCGGACGATGCGCCGAGAAGCGCTTGGCGAAGTCGTCGCGCTCGAGCATCTGGGCCACGGTGTAGCTCGCGGTCAGCCGCAGCACCCCCGGGAGATCCAGGGACCCGAGCCACTCGGAGTTGTAACGGATCTCGAGGTTGTCCTCGCTGAGGATGTCGAGCAGCTGACCGACGCACGCTTCGGCGTTGGCCCGTACCGTCTCTTCGCTCAGCTGCGGGCGCGTCTCCGAGCGCCCGGAGGGATCGCCGATCCGGGCCGTGAAGTCGCCGACGATCAGCACCGCGGTGTGCCCGAGGTCCTGGAACTCGCGCAGCTTGCGCAGGGGCACGGCCCATCCCAGGGTGATGTCTCCGACCGTCGGGTCGACGCCGAGCTTGACCCGCAGCGGGCGGCCGCGATCCAGGCGCTCGGCGAGCTCGTCGCGCCGCACGACGTGCTCGGCCCCCCGCACCAGGCGCTCCAGCTGCGCGGTCGCACTCACGCCGGCCCCTCCCGCGCGACACGTCGGTGGACGCGCCGGGTGCCGGCGGATCGGAAGATGCATGCGCGTGCCATCGTTTCGGCATCGTACGACCCGCCCGCGCGGATCCCGGGCGGCGAGCGGTCCCACACCGCCGGCCGCATCCTGGGTAAACTTGGGCGCTCATGCGCCTAGCCCGACGTCGCCTGGTGGCCGCTGCCGTGGTGAGCGCGCTGGCGGCCACCTCCTGCGGACAGCTCTCGCATCTCCCGCGGCTCACCGCCGCGGACCTGCGCTTCCATCCGGCGCAATCCTCGAAGATCTTCGCCTCCGACGGCAGCCTGATAACCACTCTGCACGGGGCCGAGAACCGCACCGTGGTGCCGATGCGGCGGATCCCTCGCTACCTGCGCGACGCGGTGGTGGCGATCGAGGACCGGCGCTTCTACCAGCACGGCGGCGTCGACGTGCATGCGATCCTGCGGGCCCTGATCGCCGACGTCACCTCGGGACGCATCGAGGAGGGCGGCTCGACGATCACCCAGCAGTACGTGAAGAACGAGATCATCGCCCCCAACGGGCGCGCCCCCGACACTTTGCAGCGCAAGATCGATGAAGCCGCGCTCGCCCAGCAGCTCGAGCTCCGCCTCACCAAGCGCCAGATCCTGCACCGCTACCTCAACACGATCTACTTCGGCGAGGGTGCCTACGGCGTGCAGGCTGCGGCCAAGACCTACTTCGGCAAGGGGGTCGGGCACCTGACGCTGCCGGAAGCGGCGATGATCGCCGGCACGATTCAATCCCCGTCGGATTACGACCCCTACGTCCACCCCCGGCGGGCGAAACACCGCCGCAACGTCGTGTTGCGCAAGATGCACCAGCAGGGCTACATCGGGGCGGCCCGTGCCCGCCACGCGCGCAAGGCCCCTCTGCACCTGAGGCGGGCACCGGTGAGCGACCGCTATCCGGCCCCTTACTTCGTCGACTACGTGATGAGGCTGATCGAGTACGACCCGCGCTTCCACTTCCTCGGGACCGGATGGAAGCAGCGCGAGCGCCGTCTGTACCAGGGCGGTCTGCGGATATACACCACCGTGGACCTGCGCGACCAAGCCGAGGCCGAGCAGGCGGTCGGCTCGATCCTGCGTTACCCCAGCGATCCGCATGGTGCACTGGTGTCGATAGACCCCAACACCGGCTACATCAAGGCCATGGTCGGGGGGCGTGACTATTTCGCCAAGCGCTCGCAGGACCCCTATGCCAAGCTCAACCTCGCGACCGTTGCGGAACCGGATCTCGGTCCCCACGGCGGCCCCGCCCCGGGCTCCGGACGGCAGGCGGGCTCGTCGTTCAAGCCTTTCGCTCTCGCCACGGCGATCGAGCACGGCATCCCTCTGTCCAAGACCTACAAAGCCGAGCCGTGCATGGACTTCCAGGGGGTCAACGCCGGCGGTACCTGGCACGTGTGCAACTACGAGGGCGAAGCTTTCTCGCACCCGATAACCCTGCTCGAGGCCACGGTCATGAGCGTCAACGTCGTCTACGCCCAGCTGATCCTCGACCTCGGCGCCGCAGCGGTGGTACGCACCGCTCGGGAGATGGGGATCCGCACCCACCTCCTCGCCGTGCCCTCGGCCGTCCTCGGCTCCAACCCGGTCAACGCGCTCGACATGGCATCGGCCTACGGTGCGTTCGCCACCGACGGGGTGCATCATCCGCCGGTGGCGATCACAAAGATCACCACCGCCGACGGCAAGGTCCTGTACCGCGACCGCTCCAAGGCGCGTCAGGTCCTGCCCCCGCCGGTCGCGTATCTCACGACCACCGCCCTCGAGCAGGTCGTGCAGCGAGGCACCGGCGTCAACGCGCAGATCGGACGGCCCGAGGCGGGCAAGACCGGCACCGCCGAGGAGTGGCGCGACGCGTGGTTCGTCGGCTACACGCCCGACCTCGTGACCTCGGTGTGGGTCGGTTATCCCCAGGGCGAGATCTCGATGCAACCGTCGTGCTACGGGGTATCGGCGTGCAGACCCACCCCGATCCAGGTGCAGGGAGGTTCGTGGCCGGCACAGATATGGGCGGCCTACATGTCGCGCGCCCTCGCCGGCACGCCTCCGACCCCCTTCCGGGTCCCGGCCGGCAGCTTCCTCACGGTGGTGATCGATTCCCGCACCGGCTGTCTGGCCACGGACGCGACGCCGGCTCGCGCCCGCGAGAAGATCACCGTGCCCGTCGGCAGCGTGCCGCAGCAGTGCGCGGCGCCGTCACCGTCCCCCACCCCGAGTCCGACCGCGAGCCCGGCTCCGACCTCCGCCCAGGGCGTGAGGGTCCCCAACGTCTTCGGCCTGCCCGAGCAGAAGGCGCGTCACATGCTCGAGGGTGCTGGCTTCACGGTGTCCGAGACGACGCGCTTCTCGCGGTCGTTCCCGCCCGGTCACGTGATCGCCCAATCGCCGGCCGCCGCTTCGGTCGCGCCGCGCGGTTCCACCGTGACGATCACCATCTCGACCCGTAAGCGCTGAGCTCAGCGCCGCCGCGACGCGAACGGGTGGCCGGGGACCACGAAGCGATAGGGGAGGTCGTCGCCGCGTCCCGGCGACAGCCCGATGCGCGTGGTGACGGCGATCTCCGCGGCCCGCAGCGAAGGCGTGACGTCGTCCTCGGCGCACCACAGGCGGGCCCCGCGCAGCAACGACGCGCCGTCGAAGCTGCCGTCGATCCCCATCGCCCGGGCAAGGCGGGCCGGGCCCGAAGCGAGCGCGCGCAGCCCCGCACCGTTGCGGCGCGCCGTCATGAGCTCGATGCCGGCGACGGGTTCGCCGGCGCGCAGCAGCACGGCTTCGCACACTCCGTCGGGACCGCACACGATGTTGCTGCACCAGTGCATCCCGTAGGTGAAGTACACGTACAGGCGGCCGGGAGGCCCGTACATCGTGGCCGTGCGCCGCGTGATGCCGTGGTAGCCGTGCGAGCCCGGATCCAACCGTCCCCGGTAGGCCTCGACCTCCACCAGCCGCACCGCAGTGCATCCCTCGGGCGAGTCGTGCACGAACAGGCAACCGATCAGATCACGCGCCACGCTGAGGGCGTCGCGCTCGTAGAAGCCCCGCGTCAGCCGCCTCATCGGACGAGCAGCCACGACAACAGCGCCATCTGGGCGAACAGGCGGTTGCCGGCCTGATCCCACACCACCGAGCGCGGCCCGTCGATCACTTCGGCGGCGACCTCCTCCCCGCGGTGCGCCGGCAGGCAATGCATCACGATCGCGTCGGGCGCCGCGTCGGCGACCCGCTCGGGGCCGAGTCGGTAGGGGCCGAACACGTCCTCCGGACGCTCGTCGCGCCCCTCCCGTCCCATGCTCACCCACACGTCGGTGTAGAGCACGTCGGCCCCCGCCGCGCAGGCGCGCGGGTCGTGACCGACCTCGATCGCGCCCCCGGAGGAGGCCGCCGCCCGGCGGGCGCGCGCCACTACGCCGGGATCCGGGTCCCGGCCCGGCGGGCATGCCACCCGCACACGCAGTCCGGCGTACGCGCCGCTGAGCATGAGCGAGTGGGCGATGTTGTTGCCGTCGCCGAGGTAGGCGAGCACGACGCCGTCGAGGCTCTTCTTGCGTTCGGCGACCGTCACGATGTCGGCGAGGGCCTGGCACGGATGGAAGCGTTCGGTGAGCGCGTTGATCACCGGCACGGTGGCGGCCGCGGCGAAGCGTTCGAGCCGCTCGTGGGCGCCCGTACGCAAGGCGACCGCGTGCACATAGCGGGACAGCACCCGGGCGGTGTCCTCGATCGTCTCTCCCCGCCCGAGCTGCAGCTCGTCGCCCCGCAGGACCACGGCGTGGCCGCCCATGGCGTCGATCGCCGCTTCCAGCGACACGCGGGTGCGCGTCGAGGGCTGCTCGAAGAGCAAGGCAACGCGCTTGCCGGCGAGCAGCCCCGCGGCCCGATTCGGAGCGCGCTTGTAGGTGAGAGCGGCGTCGATCAGGTCCCGCAGTACCGGACCCGTATCGTCGTCGGACAGGACGTGGACCACGACCGCGGCCTCAGGCGCGCAGCTCGGCCCCGAGACGGTCGCGCAGCAGGGCGACGATGCGATCGCGCACCGCCACCGCCTCCTCGTCGGTGAGGGTGCGATCGGGGGCCCGCAGCTCGAGGGCGAAGGCGAGGCTCTTGCGCCCGGCCCCCACCTGCTCGCCCCTGTAGACGTCGAACAGCCGCAGCTCCGCGACCTCGGGCCGGCCGGCCTCGGCCACGAGCTCGGTCACCGCGCCGGCCGGCACGTCCTCGTCGACCACCACCGCGATGTCGAGGTACACGGGTGGCAGCCGCGGGACCTGCGCGGCCACGGGCCGGGCCGGGATCCGTTCGAGCAACGGCGCGACGTCGAGCTCACCGGCGACGGTGCCTTGGGGCACGCCGAAGCGCTCGCACACATCGGGGTGAACCTCGCCGAGGACCCCGAGCTCGGCGCCGCCCACGCGCACACGCGCGGCGCGCGTCGGGTGGAAGGGGGCGCCGTCGAGCGGCGCGGCCTCGAG
>CADDZG010000156.1 GCA_902812355.1 Actinomycetota bacterium
CTGTCCCCGGAGCCATGACCGGAGAGAGGCTTCAGAAGGTGCTGGCGCGCGCCGGGGTCGGGTCGCGGCGCCGGGCCGAGGAGCTGATCGCCGCGGGGCGAGTGAAGGTCGACGGCAGGACCGCTCGGCTCGGGCAACGTATCAACCCGTCTACGGCGAAGGTCGAGGTTGACGGTTCGCTCGTGCCGCTCGACACGGCCCTCGTCTACTACATGCTGAACAAGCCCGCCGGTTACGTGACGACGGCATCCGACCCACAGGGCAGACCCACGGTGCTGGAGCTGGTCGATCCGGCCCAGCGCGTGTGGCCGGTGGGGCGGCTCGACATTGCTACGGAAGGGCTCCTGCTGCTGACCAACGACGGTCCCCTGACCCACGCCCTGACCCACCCGTCGCGCGCGGTGCCCCGTACCTACCTCGCGGAGGTGGCGGGAGCGGTGAAGCCGGCGGTGGTGAAAGCGCTGATCCGTGGGGTCGAGCTCGACGATGGGCCGGCGCGGCCCGAGCGGGTCACCGAGATCGACCGCACGCCGCACGCGACCCTCTTCGAGGTGGTCGTGACCGAGGGGCGCAACCGCCTGGTGCGGCGGCTGTTCGACACCGTCGGTCACCCCGTACGGCGGCTCGTCCGGGTCGGGCAGGGCCCGGTTAGGCTCGGCAGGCTGAAGCCGGGCACGCTGCGCCGGCTGTCCCCCAGGGAGGTACGGGCGCTGTACCGGGCCGCAGGTCTGTAGGGCACGCCCGCCGACGGAGCGATATGGCGATAGATCGATGTGTCTACAGGTAGACGGAACCGCGAAGGGCGCTTGCAGCCCGCCGGGCCTGGTCCGAGGCGGCAAGCACCCCGCCGCCCACCTCTCGATCTGTCGATCGATCGACTTATCGACTTACCGACTTACCGATCGATCGATCTATCGATGTGTCGATGGGCTCGCTGCCGGCCGCGCCGGTGCGGGAGCCGGGTAGCGATGGGGGAGGGAACCCGGGTGCGTGCCTTGCGAGGTGCCGTACAGGTCGACGCCAACGAAGCCGGGGCGATCGTCGACGGCACCGCTCGGTTGCTGCGCGAGCTGCTGGCCCGCAACGATGTGTCGCCGGCGGACCTCGTGAGCATCGTGTTCACCTCGACGCCCGACCTCGACGCCGCCTTCCCCGCCGAGGCCGCCCGCCGCCTCGGCCTCCAGGACGTGCCGCTGCTGTGCGCGACGGAGATACCGGTCCCCGGAGCTCTGGCCCGGTGCGTGCGGATCCTGGTGCACCTGTACACGCCGTTGCCGCCGGAACGGCTACGCCACGTCTACCTCGGTGAGACGGCAAGGCTGCGCGCAGACCTCGCGCGCCGAGAGGGACCTGAACCTCCACAAGAGGCTTAGATGAGTCCGCGCAGCGTCGCCGTCGTGGGGGCCGGATTGATCGGAGGATCGGTCGCACGTGCGGCCGCGGAGATCGGCGCCCAGGTCACCGTCGCCGATCCCGACCCCGCGGTGCGCGACAAGGTCGCCGCCGCGGGTATCGCCGCGGCGGTCGGCGCGGATCCCCGGGAAGCCGTCGCCGGTGCCGACCTCGTGGTGGTCGCCGCGCCGGTGCCGGAGGTGCCTGCCGTGCTCGAGGCCGTGGCAGGAGCCTGCCGGGCTGACGCCGCGGTCACCGATGTCGGCAGCGCCAAGGCCGAGATCGTGGCCGCGGGGCAAGCTGCGCTCGGGGGCAGCTTCGTCGGAGGTCACCCGATGGCGGGATCGGAACGGCACGGGTTCGGGGCGGCGCGTGCGGACCTCTTCCGCGATGCGTCGTGGGTCCTGACGCCGACCGAAGCCACGGCAGTGGAGGCCTACGCCGCGGTGCGCCGCTTCGTCACCTCCCTGGGGGCCCGCCCGGTGGCCCTGCACCCAGACGTCCACGACGAGATCGTGGCGCGCCTCAGTCATCTCCCGCAGCTGGCGGCTGCCGCCCTCGTGAGCGTGGCTCTCGACGGGGCCCAGGAGCAGGAGGCCTTGCTGGCTCTGGCTGCGGGGGGGTTCCGCGATGCCACCAGGGTGGCCGCGAGCCGACCCGACCTGTGGGTGGGTATCGTCAGGTTCAACCGTCATGCTGTAGTAGATGCTTTGGCCCAGCTCGGGCACGAGGTCGACGGCCTGCGCCGGCTCGTCGAGCGGGAGCGGTGGGACGATCTGGCCGGCTACCTCGAGCGAGCGCGGGCCGCCCGGCTGGAACGTTTCGCCAAGCCGGTGGCCGCCGGACCGCCCGTGGCGCTCGAGCTCGTGATCCCGGACCGCCCCGGCGTGCTCGCGCAGGTAACGACGGCCGCAGGGCGGCTCGGGGTCAACATCGAGGACCTCCGGATAGTCCACGCGCCGGAGCTGCACCGGGGGCGGCTCGACCTCGTCGTGTCCGGGGACGCGGCGGCCGACGCTTTGCAGGCCGCGCTCGAAGGACTCGGGTACGAGGTGTCGGTCGGAGAGCCATGGTGACAGGGATATCTATGTATCTGTCGACATATCGAGATCTCGCCGGTGTGGGTCTCGCCGGTGTGGGTCTCGCCGGTGTGGGTCTCGCCGGTGTGCCGCGGCGCCGGACACCCTTTGCCGCCGCTCGGCTGGCAGGGCCGGGTGACGCTTCTTATGAGGCTGCTCGGGTCGCTGCGGGGAACGCCGAACATGCCCCCGGGGCACCCGCGTCCTGCCCGACCGCGTCGGAGCGGGGGGAGCGGGGCCGATCGGGAGGGCGGCCCCGCGCGCTGAATGCTGGGACGACCGAACGCAGACGACGGGCGGCTGCCCATCGTTATGTGTATGAAGCGGCTTATGGACTTAGATGTCTGTCCCTAAATAGATCCATCGATATGTCGACATGGCGTCAGGGGCACCGGTGAGCGGCGCGCGGAACGGCCCGGCCAAGGCCCCGGCCAAGAGCGCGGCCAAGAGCGCGGCCAAGAGCGCGGCGAGAGTCGGCCCGGGCGGGCCCCTACGCGGGACGGCGACGATGCCGGGGGACAAGTCGGTGTCGCATCGTGCGCTGATCGTCGCCGCGCTCGCCCGCGGGCGGTCGCGCGTGGCCGGGGTCAATCCCGGGCTCGACGTCGCGGCCACGGTGGAGGCGCTGCGTGCCCTCGGGGTCACGGTCGACGCCGCCGGCTCGGCGGCCGAGGTCGTCGGCGGAACCCTGCACGAACCGGCGGATGTGATCGATTGCGGCAACTCGGGCACGACCCTGCGCATGCTCGCCGGGGTGTGCGCCACGATCGACGGTCTCAGCGTGCTCACGGGGGACGACAGCCTGCGCCGTCGCCCGATGGGACGGGTGGCACGGCCGCTGCGGGCGCTGGGAGCCACGGTCGACGGCCGCGCCGGCGGCGAGCTCGCCCCGCTGGTGGTGCGCGGGGGTCCGGTGACCGGGGCCGAGGTCACGGTTCCGGTAGCCAGCGCACAGGTCAAGAGCGCCTTGCTGCTGGCCGGCCTCGCCGCGTCGGGCACGACCGCCGTGCGCACGCCTCCGAGCCGCGACCACACCGAACGGTTGCTCGCCGCCCTCGGCGCGCCGATCGAGGTCGGGGACGGTGTTGTAACCCTACACCACAGCTTCACCCCTGAGCCCTTCGAGCTCGAGGTTCCGGGGGATCCTTCGGCGGCGGCCTTCTTCGCCGTCGCCGCCGTGCTCATCCCGGGGTCAGAGGTCACGATCGCCGGCGTCGGGCTCAACCCGACGCGGCTGGGGTGGGTGGACGTGTTGCAGCGCATGGGCGCGGCGATCGAGGTCGTGCACGAGTGGGAGCGTCTCGGAGAGCCCGGAGGGCAACTGCGCGCCGCGGCCGGCCCCCTCACCGCCGTGGAGGTCGGTGCGGAGCAGGCCCCGGCGGTGATCGACGAGGTGCCCGTCCTGGCGCTCGCGGCTACCCAGGCCGAGGGCGACACGGTGTTCCGCGGCATGGCCGAGCTGCGGGTCAAGGAATCCGACCGCATCGCAGCGATCACCAGCGGTCTCGGGGCGCTGGGGGCGGAGATCGAGGCGCACGACGACCACCTCGTGGTCCACGGACCGACCCCCCTGCGGGGCGGCACCGCCGATGCACGCGGCGACCATCGCATCGCCATGACCCTCGCCGTAGCCGGACTGATCGCGCAGGACGAGGTGAAGGTCGAGGGTTGGGGTTCGGTGGAGACGTCCTTCCCCGGCTTCCTCGACACGCTCGTCGGGCTGCGGGGGCCGGGGCGGTGACCGTGGTGGCGATAGACGGGCCCGCGGGAGCCGGCAAGAGCACCGTGGCCCGGGCCGTCGCCCGGGCGCTCGGCTACTCCTACCTCGATACCGGCGCGATGTACCGGGCCGTGGCACTGGTGGCACTGCGGCGGGGGACGGCGCCGGACGACGGGCCGGCCCTCGCCGAGCTCGCCGGGTCGATCGAGCTCGAGGTCGGCGAGCGCGTGTTCGTGGACGGGGAGGACGTCACCGAGGCCATCCGCTCCGAGGAGGTGAGCGAGGCCGTGTCCGCGGTGGCCGCGCAACCCGAGCTGCGGGCCGCCCTGGTGCGCCGCCAGCGTGAGATCGTGAGCGGCGGCGACTTCGTCATCGAGGGCCGGGACATCGCCAGCGTGGTCGTGCCCGAGGCGGACGTCAAGATCTTCCTCACCGCGTCCTCCGACGAGAGGGCCCGCCGCCGGGCGCGCCAACTCGGGGTCGATGCCGACCCGGCCGCGGTGGCCCGGGTGCGCGCCGCCCTCGAGGCGCGCGA
The DNA here is from genome assembly GCA_902812355.1 of Actinomycetota bacterium. Classification (GTDB taxonomy): domain Bacteria; phylum Actinomycetota; class CADDZG01; order CADDZG01; family WHSQ01; genus CADDZG01. The sequence goes on from CADDZG010000156.1 coordinate 4,727, forward strand.
TGCGCGCGACTCGGGCCGTGCCGCGTCCCCCCTGGCCGTCGCCCCCGGGGCGGTCACGGTCGACTCCACCGGGCGCAGTGTCGACGACGTCGTGTCCGAGGTAGTGGCGCGCGTGCGGGAGGTGCGGCGGTGACCGGGCCCGGCCCTCGTCTGCCGGTCGTCGCCGTGGTCGGCCGGCCCAACGTCGGCAAGTCGTCGCTGGTGAACCGCATCGTCGGCCGCCGCGAGGCGATCGTCGACGAGACCCCCGGCGTGACCCGCGACCGCCGGTACTTCACCGCATCGTGGGCCGGGAGGGACTTCCAGCTGGTGGACACCGGGGGCCTCGAGCCGGGCCCCCAGGGGCTCGAGGGCAAGGTCGTCGAGCAGGCGCGCGTGGCGATCGAGCTCGCCGACGCCATCATGCTCGTGGTCGACGTCGCCACCGGCCCGGTCGAGGACGACCACGTCGTCGCCGCGCTCCTGCGCCGTGCCGGCAAACCGGTGCTGGTGGCGGCCAACAAGGCCGACGAGCCGCCGGACGAGCTCGGTGCCGCGGCCTTCCACCGTCTCGGGCTGGGGGAGCCGGTGCCGGTGTCGGCGCTGCACGGGCGGGGGTC
>CADDZG010000157.1 GCA_902812355.1 Actinomycetota bacterium
GGCGCGACGACACCGAGGCGGTCACCGCCGCTCGCTCCGCCGCCGGGGTGCCTTCCTCCTCGCCCTCGCCGTCGGTCCCGGAAGTGTTCCCCCCGGCGCGACCGCCGACCGGCGTGCCGCCCGACGCCTCCATAGGCGCCGCCACGGCGGCCACGCCCCGCCCGGCGATCGCAGGCACCGGAGCGAGGTCGCCCCCGCTGCGCTCGAGTTTGTCCCGGATGCTCGCGAAGCGCGGCTCCCGTTCCTTGAACACCGCCAGGAGCGGCGGAGCCACGAAGATCGAGGAGTAGGTACCCGACGCGATCCCGATCAGCAAAGCCAGGGCGAGATCTTCGAGCGTGCTCGCGCCCAGCAGTCCGGCGCCGATGAACAGCAGCGCGGCGGTCGGCAACAGCGTCGAAAGCGAGGTGTTGACCGAGCGCATGAACACCTGGTTCATCGACAGGTTGGCCGCTTGCGTGTAGGTCATGCGGCCGGTCGACGCGTACTGGGTGGCGTTCTCCTCGAGCTTGTCGAACACCACCACCGTGTCGTACAGCGAGTAACCGAGGATCGTGAGGATCGCCACCACCGTCGACGGCGTCACCTGGAACCCGACCAGCGAGTAGATCCCGGCGGTGATCACGAGGTCGTGGATCAGAGCCACGAAGGCCGCCGCCGCCATCTTCCATTCGAAGTGCCACCACAGGTAGATAACGATCAGGATGAAGAAGATGATCAGCGCCCTGATCGCCTTGGAGGTGATCTCGCCTCCCCAGGTGGACCCGATCTGCTCGGCGTTGACCCGGCTCTCGGGCTGACCGAGCTGATGCGCGACGACGTTCACCACCCGAGCCTGGATCTTGGGATCGCCCGATTCCGTCTGAACCAGCACGGTGCGTTTGCCCGACGGGCTCGTCTGCACCTGGACGTTGGCCCCGGTGGCGCCGACGTTGCTCACCGCGGTGCGGACCCGGTCGGTGACCTCGGTCCCCGACATGTGGGCGAGCGGGCTCGAGCTCGACACCGGTGCGCTGATCTGCACACCGCCCTTGAACTCGATCCCGAGGTTGAGGCCGCGCACGGCCAGGGACACCACGCTTATCAGGACGAGGGCGCCGGACAGAGCGAACCACAGCCTGCGGCGGCCGATGAAATCGATCGTGCTGTTGCCGTGGTAGAGGCGCAGCCAGCCGCCGACGACGCTCATCGCTCGGCCCCCAGAGCCTGACGGATGCCCATGAAGCCGCCGGCGAACATCGGCGACCGCGCCAGCAAGTACACCGCCGGACGTATCAGGAAGTAGGCCATGAGGATGTCGAGCGCGGTCGACAACCCGAGGGTGAGGGCGAAGCCCTTGACCGGGCCGACCGTGAAGTAATAGAGGATCACCGCGGCCAGGGCGGTCACGGTGTCGGCGACCAGCACGGTCCTTATCGCCCGGGCGATCCCGCGGTCGACCGCCGCGCGCAGGCTGCGGCCGTGATGGACCTCGTCCTTGAGCCGCTCAAAGGCGACGATGAACGAGTCTGTGGTGATGCCGATCGACACGATCACGCCCGCCACCCCCGCGAGGCTCAAAGACAGCCCCGCCGACATGCCCAGCAGGGCGAGGATCGTGTAGATCGCCGCGGTGAAGGTGAGCAGCCCGAGCCAGATCACGAGCCCGAGGGCGCGGTAGTACAGCAGCACGTAGATGAACACGAGGATGAGTCCGAGCACGCCGGCCTTGATACCGGCGATCAGCGAATCGGTGCCGAGCGTGGGCGAGATCGTGGACACGGACTCGCGCTTGAGCTCCACCGGGAGAGCACCGGTGTTGAGCACGAGGGCGAGGTTCTTGGCTTCGGCCTGCGACCCGACGTCGATCTGGGTGTCACCCCCGGTGATGCCGGTCCCGCACACAACCCCCTGGCTCCCCGCGGTGCCGGGCTCCTGCATCCCGGCGGCGGATTCGACCTTGCCGTCGAGCACTATCGCCACCTGGCTGCGGACCTGCTGGCCTTTGTCCCGCAGGCACGCGAGGTGGCTCGTGAAGTGCGCCCACTTCTTGGCACCCTGATCGTTCATCTTGAGCGTCACGACCCAGTTGCCGCCTTGCTCGACGACCGCTTGCGCCTTGGTGATGACGTTGCCCGTGAGCACCGCAGGGGCGAGCTTGTAGGTCGTGCCCCGCGGTGCCACCTTGGTGCTGCCCACCGGGTACACGACGGTCTTGTCGGTCATCTGAGGGCCCACCGCCTTGGTCACCGGAGGAACCGACCTCGGGCTCGGCGACGGGCTCGGTTGCGCTGCGGCCTTGCCGGATCCCGAGGAGTGCTTGCCCCCGTTCTTCTTGCCGGCGAAGGCTCCGTTGGTGTTGCCGTTGCCCGACCCAGACGGCGTGGGGGCGGGGCTCGACCCGCTACCCGGCTTGCCCGTCTGCTGCGCCTGCTGCCGGGCGCCCGGCGGATACACCGCCAGCACCTGACGGAACGTGAGCTGGGCGGTGCGGCCGATCAGCTGGATCGCCCGGCGGGTGTCCTTGACGCCGGGGAGCTCGACCAGGATGTTGTTCTGGCCCTCGACCGTTACGTTGGGCTCCGCCACCCCGAGGGAGTCGATGCGCTGACGGATGATGCTCACGGTCTTGTTGAGTACGTCGGGATGGCTCGCACCCGGGCCCTGGGCGCGCAGAATCACGCTCGTGCCGCCGGCGAGGTCCAGGCCCAGCCTCGGCCTGACCCCGGTTATCAGCACCGCCGCGAGCCCGCCGAAGGCGAGCACCAGGCTGATCGCGAGGGCGATCCTGTGCTTGCGCAGGGACATGTCCTTCTACCTTCCTATCCTGCCTGCCGGCAGCGCAGCGCGCGCCCCGGCTCGCACCGGTGGCGCAGTCCCCGCCCGGGCATCCGCGGCGGGCCCCGTGATGCGATAGACGGCCGCCGGATGCCACGGCGTTCCCACGCGCCCCTGGCCGCCGGCCGGCACCCCCGGGTAGAGCCTCACAGCGCCGTCCCGTTGATGTCGATCTTGAAGCGGCAATCGAGGTACTCGGCGGCGCGCCGGCACATCATCATGCGCGACAGGAAGATCTCGAAGTACTCCATCACGCCGGCCATCTCGGTGTCGATCTCGAACTCGAGCGTGAGCGTGCGGGCTTCGGCGTCGACCCGCAGGAACGAGCGCGTGACCGCGTAGTTGACGCGGTCGTGGATGTCGAAGCGGGTCGGGTCCTTGACCCGCACCCGGCTGCGGTGCACGTCGGACTTGTCGGCCACGATCAGGGCTGCGCCCACCGGGTTGACCGGGTTGCCGAACTCCTCTTCGTGGTTGCCGATCGCACCGAGCACGATGCCGATCTCCCCGTAAGCCATACCGAGGTCGCGCAGCAGGTCGTAAGTGATCCCCGCCCCGGTCTGGGAGTGCATCGTGCGGGACACGAAGTTGCCCATGTCGTGCAGGTAGCCGGCGATCGCACCGAGCTCGGCGGTGCGGTCGTCGTAGCCGAGACGGTGCAACACGTTGAAGGCGATGTTGCTCACGAGGCTGGCGTGACGGAAGCCGTGCTCGGTGTAGCCGATCTCCCCGAGGTAGCGGTCGGCCAGCGAGATGAAGGCCTGCACCCCCTCGTGGGCCTTGACGTCGGCGAGGTGCACCTCCGCCGCCCCACGCTCCGGCTCGGGCCCGGCCGGCACGCCGACCGGGCGGGCCTCGTCCCGGCTGCGCCCGAGACCCTCCTCGGCCGCCTCCGCGGTCACCGAGGCTCTTCCTCCTTGCGCTCGAGCTCGATCGGCTCCGCCTCCTCCTCGTTGCGGTCCTCGTAGTCCTCCTCTTCTTCCTCTTCCTCCTCGTCGACGTCGGGAGTCACCTTGCGGGCGACCGCGCTCTTGAGGATCCGGATCGTCGTGTCCGGGGCGATCTCGAGCTGCATGTCCTCCTCGCCGATGAAGCGGACGATCCCGTAGATGCCGCTCACCGTGATGACCTCGTCGTCGACCTTGATGCTGTCGACCAGCTGCTGATGCTGCTGCTGGCGCCGCCGCTGCGGCCGGATCAGCAGGAAGTAGAAGACGACGAACAGCAGCACGATGAAGATCAGCGACGAGTACGAGCCGGCCCCGCCGGAGCTCTGGGCCAAAAGGGTCGGATACAAGGTGTTCACATCCTTCTCGGTCGGTCGCGCCCGCCTCGAGCGCGAATAGAGCCGCGCTACAGCGGCCCTGTGCCATCCTACCGGGTCCCAGGATAGTGGGCACCCCTTGCGCGCGCAGTAGAGCCCGGCGCCCGCCGTGGGATCGGCGTCGGGTCCACGCACACGCTCAGCGCCCGAACAGGCGCGGGGCGTCGGACGGCTCCGGCCGCCCGAGATGGCGATAGGTCGCCGCGGTGGCGGTGCGGCCCCTCGGGGTGCGGCGCAGCAGGCCGAGCTGCATCAGGAAGGGCTCGTGCACGTCCTCGAGCGTGCCGGGGTCCTCCCCCACCGCCACCGCCAGCGTGGACAACCCCACGGGCCCCCCGCCGAAGCGGTCGACGAGCGTGGCGAGGATGGCGAGGTCGACGCGGTCGAGCCCGGCCTCGTCGACCTCGAACACCGCCAGCGCCGCCCGGGCGGTGTCGCCGTCCACCACCCCACCGGCCCGCACCTGGGCGTAGTCGCGCACCCGGCGCAACAGGCGGTTGGCAATGCGGGGTGTTCCCCGGGCCCGCCGGGCTATCTCCTCGGCCCCGTCCGGCTCGATCGCCACCCCCAAGATCCCCGCCGAGCGCAGCACTATCGCCAGGAGATCGGATGCCGGGTAGTACTCGAGGCGCTCGGCGAGCTCGAAGCGGCTGCGCAGGGGGCCGGTGACGAGACCCGCCCGGGTCGTCGCCCCCACGAGGGTGAACCGGGGCAGGTCGAGGCGGATCGTGCTCGCGCTCGGCCCCTTGCCGATCACCAGATCGAGTTGGAAGTCCTCCATCGCCGGATACAGGACCTCCTCTACCGGACGCGGCAGGCGGTGGATCTCGTCGATGAACAGCACGTCGCCGTCCTCGAGGTTGGTGAGGATCGCGGCGAGGTCGCCGGCCCGCTCCAGCGCGGGGCCCGAGGTCGGACGGATCTGGGCTCCCATCTCTGCCGCGACCACGTGAGCGAGGCTCGTCTTGCCGAGGCCGGGGGGGCCGGACAGCAAGATGTGGCCGACCGGTTCGCCGCGCTCGCGCGCTGCTTCGAGCACGATCGTCAGGTGCTGCTTGAGCTCGCGCTGTCCCACGAACTCCTGCAACGTGCGGGGCCGCAGGGAGCCTTCGGTCTCCCGCTCGGCCGGGTCGGCGTGGGCCGCCAGCGCGTCGCCGGCGCCGTCCGCT
>CADDZG010000158.1 GCA_902812355.1 Actinomycetota bacterium
CCCCACACCTCAGCGCGCCCCGGCCCCCAAGCGCAAGACACCTCGCAAGAGCGCCCGCCGCCTGTCTGTGGTCGAGGGCGACTCGCTCAAGGGCAAGTCGTTCGAGCTCACCGACGAGCTGATCCTGGGCCGCGGGGATCGCTGCCATATCAAGCTCGACGACCCTTACGCGTCCCAGGTGCACGCGCGGGTGTTCGCCTCCGACGGCGGGCACATGGTCGAGGACCTCGGCTCGACCAACGGCACCTACGTCAACCGCAGGCGGATCTCCCAGCCGACCGCGGTCGCCCGCGGCGATCGCATCAAGATCGGCAAGACCGTGCTGGAGCTGAGGCGATGAAGGTAGCGGTCGGAGCCCGGACCGACGTCGGGCGGATGCGGGACAACAACCAGGACGCCTTCCGGGCCGAGGAACCCCTGTTCGTGATCGCCGACGGCATGGGTGGGCACCTCGGCGGCGACGTCGCTTCCAGCACCGCTATCGAAACGATCTTCTCGCGGCTCGGCAGCGACGGGGAGGTCGACGCCACCCGCCTCGCCGAGATCGTGCGCGCCGCCAACCAGGCGATCTGGGACCGCAGCCAGCGCGACCCCTCGCTGCGGGGCATGGGCACGACCCTGACGCTGGTGTTCCTCGACGATCGCCTTGCCCGGGTCGTGCACGTCGGCGACTCGCGCCTCTACCTCATGCGCGAAGGGGTGCTCAATCAGCTCAGCGAGGACCACACCCTGGTCGGCCAGATGGTGCGCGAGGGTCGCCTGAGCGAGCAGGAGGCTCGGTACCACCCTCAGCGCAACGTCATCACCCGGGCCCTCGGCGTCGACCCCGACGTGCGGGTCGACAGCTTCGCGATCGACCTCGTCGAGGGGGACGTGATCCTGATCTGCTCCGACGGGCTCACCTCGATGCTCGACAACGACACGATCCGCGACGTCCTGACGCGCGAGAGGGCGCCCCAGAGGGCGGCCGACGAGCTCGTGCGCCTCGCCAACGAGGCCGGCGGAGAGGACAACATCACCGTGATCGTGCTCGACACGCGCCCGGAAGCACTGGCGGCCCAGGACCGGGCCGGGTCGACCGCGGAGACGGCCGCGGTCCGGTCCGAGCGGACGGACGCACCACCCCCGTCAGACGGTGCCGTCGAAGCACGCGAGCACCGGCCCCCGGGGACCTGGGGACGCCGCCTGGCCCTCGGGCTCGGCGTCGTGGTGCTGCTCGGAGCCGCCGCGTACGGCGGTATCCGCTACTGGCTCACACACTCGTGGTTCGTCGGCGTCGATCCGGGCGGCGCGGTGACGATCTACCAGGGCGTCGACGGCGAGGTCGCCGGCTTCGACCTCGCCACGCGGAAGGAGACCACCGCCCTGCAGCTGTCGGACCTCCCGCAGTTCAAGCGCAGCGACGTGCGCGACGGCATCCCGGCCCGCTCCCTCTCCGACGCCCGCGACAAGGTAGCGGCCCTGCGCCACCTAGCACGGCAGTTCAAGCAGCGCCGGACCGGCTCCCGTCACCACCGCACGAGCGCATCCGGCTCCGGTGGTGGCACGCCGTGAGCTCGATCGCAGGCTCGGCTCGGCGCAACCACGAGCTGTCGCTGCTGATCCTGTCGCTGCTGATCGGGCTCGGAGCCATAGCCCTCGTCGCCCTGGCCCGCAGATCGAGCGATGTGTCCCGGGCGATGCCGATGATGATCACGCTGTTCGCCTCATACGTGGCCGCGCACCTGGTGACCCGCCGGTTTGCCTCCCAGGGGGATCCCCTGATCCTGCCGCTGGTGGCGATCCTCAACGGGCTCGGCCTCGCAGTCGTCTACCGCCTGGCGCCGAACTCGCTCGGTCCCACGCAGTCGATCTGGGTCGCGGTCGGCATCGCCGCGTTCATGGCCACGCTGATCGGGGTGCGCGACTCGAGCGTGCTAGCCCGCTTCAAGTACACGTTCGCTTTCGCCGGGGTCTTCCTGCTGCTGCTGCCGCTCAGCCCCCTGGGCGAGAACATCAACGGTGCCCGCCTGTGGGTCGGCCGCGGATCCTGGTCCTTCCAACCGGGCGAGCTTGCCAAGCTGTGCTTCGTCATCTTCTTCGCCGCGTACCTCGCCGAGCGCAAGGAGCTGCTGGCGTACGCACCGAAGCGGATGCTGGGCATGCACGTCCCCGACCTGCGGCACTTCGGCCCCCTCTTGCTGATGTGGGCGCTGTCGCTGCTGGTGATGTTCTACGAGACCGATCTCGGCTCGAGCCTGCTGTTCTTCGCCATGTTCGTGGCCATGCTCTACATCGCCACCGCGCGCGCCGTGTACCTGGCTCTCGGCGCCGTGCTGTTCGCGATCGGGGCGGTGACCGGGTACCTGGCCTTCGCCCACGTTCAGGTGCGCGTGGCCATCTGGCTGCACACCTTCGACCCCAAGCTGATCGGCAACGAGTCCTACCAGCTGGCCCAGGGTCTGTTCTCGCTCGCCACCGGCGGCCTGTTCGGCACCGGGCTCGGACAGGGCCGGCCGGACATCATCCCGGCGGCCGCGACCGACTTCATCTACAACGCGCTCGGTGAGGAGCTCGGCCTCATGGGCACCGCGGCGGTGCTCGTCTGCTTCATGCTCCTGGTGGGCAAGGGTCTCTACGTCGCCCTGCGCCAGCGCACCGACTTCGGTCAGCTGCTCGCCGCCGGGCTCGCCACGATCCTCGGACTGCAGACCTTCATCATCATGGCCGGCGTCACGAGGCTCCTTCCTCTGACCGGTATCACCTTGCCGTTCATGTCCTACGGCGGTTCCTCGATGGTGGCGAACTTCATCCTCGTGGGGCTGTTGGTGCGGCTGTCGCACGAACGGGCCAGCGCGCCGCCCCCGGCTCACACCGAAGAGATCCTGATCGGAGGCAGGCGCTGATGCAGAAGCAGATTCGGCGCGTCGGCCTCGTGTTGTTGCTGCTGTTCGTGCTGGTGTTCGCCAACCTCAACTACCTGCAGGTCTTCAACGCCAAAGCGATCGCCGACAACCCCCACAACGTCAGACGGCTGTACCAGGAGTACTCGGTCAAGCGTGGCAACATCGTGACCGCTGACGGCAAGGTCGTGGCGACCTCCAAGCCGACCAAGGGCAACCTCAAGTACGAGCGCGTCTACCCCGGCGGCTCACTGTACGGCCACCTCACCGGCTACTTCTCTCTCGTCTACGGGATGACGGGGATCGAGAGCGCCTACGACTCGGAGCTGTCGGGCCACGCCGGGGTCCTGTCGATGCAGGACATCGAAGACGAGCTGCTGGGCTCCGGACAGCGCGGAGACGACGTCGTCATGACGGTCAACTCCAAGCTCCAGGAGGTAGCGCGCCAGGCGCTCGGAAACCAGCGCGGCGCGGTCGTGGCGCTGGATCCGCGCACCGGCGATATCAAGGCGATGTGGAGCAACCCCTCATACGACCCCTCGGGGCTCGCGGTGCACAACACCAAGGCCGAGCGTCGCTACTGGCGCAGCCTCGATCCCACGTCGCCGGACTCACCTTTGATCGATCTCGCCCGTCAGGCCCGTTACCCACCGGGATCGACCTTCAAGATCGTCGATACGACCGCCGCCCTCCAGTCCGGTGCCTACAGCCCGAGCTCGACCTTTCCCGATCCACCGGCGATCCCCCCGTGCTCGAGCAACGGCGGGGCCTTCCCCTGCATGCCGCAGACCAACCAGTCGTTCACCAACTTCTCGCACACCTCGTGTGCCGGCGGGGGACGGATCACGCTGGCGCAGGCGGTGACGGTCTCGTGCGACACCACGTTCGCCTTGATCGGGCTGCGGATCTTCCCCTCGATCTTCCGCACCGCCGAGGCCTACGGCTTCAACCACGACATCCCCTTCGATTTGTCGGTGGAACGGAGCCGGTTCCCCTTCGTGGGCACCGACAACAAGCCCTTCCGCGCCTATTCGGCGGTGGGCCAGGGCAACGTCGCGGCCACCCCCCTGCAGATGGCCCTGGTCGCGGCTACGGTGGCCAATGGCGGGGTCGAGCCGCGGCCCCGCCTGGTGAAGGAGATCGTCGATCCCTCCGGCGACATCGTCCAGCGCTTCTCGCCGCAGTCCCTCGGACGGGTGATGTCGCCGGGCACGGCCCACACGATCACCAGATTGATGGAGTCGGTCGTGCAGAAGGGCACCGGGACGGCGGCGCAGATCCCGGGGGTGCCGGTGGCGGGCAAGACGGGCACGGCCCAGAACGTCGCGGGGGCCGCGCCGCACGCGTGGTTCATCTGCTTCGCTCCCGCCGACAACCCCAAGATCGCCGTGGCCGTCCTGGTCGAACATGGAGGCACGCTGGGCAACGAGGCGACGGGAGGAGCGGTGTCGGCTCCGATCGCCAAGAGGATCATCGAGGCCGACCGGCAGATCGAGGGATGGTAAGCGCCGACCGGCTCGCCGACCGCTACGTGATCGAGGACCGCATAGCGGTGGGCGGCATGGGCACCGTGATGCGAGCGCGCGACGAACGGCTTGGCCGGCAGGTCGCGGTCAAGCTGCTCAAGGACGAGTTCGCACACGATGCGCGCCTGATCGAACGGTTCCGTCGCGAGGCGCGTGCGGTGGCTGCGCTGTCGCATCCCAACATCGCCAACGTCTTCGACTACGGCGAGCACAACGGACGCCCGTTCATCGTCATGGAGCTCGCACGCGGGCGTGATCTCGGCACGCTGCTGCGCGAACAGGGTCCCTTCAGCCCGGAGCGCACGGTACGGCTGGGAGGTCAGATCTGCGACGCGCTGGCCCACGCGCACGCGGCCGGGATCGTCCATCGCGACATCAAACCTGCCAACGTGATCGTCGACGACCGCGACCGCGTCAAGGTGACCGACTTCGGCATCGCCCGGGCGGCCGGCGACAGCACCCTCACCGCCACGGGTTCGGTCATGGGCACCGCCCATTACCTGTCGCCGGAACAGGCCCGGGGCCTCGAGGCCCGGCCGGCCAGCGACATCTATGCCATGGGCATCGTGCTCTACGAGATGCTCACGGGGCGGGTCCCCTACTCCGGCGACAGCCCGCTCGCCGTGGCGATGCGCCACGTCAACGAGTCGGTGCCGCCGCCGAGTCGCGTCAACCCGTCGGTTCCGCCCGAGCTCGACGAGGTCGTGGCGCGGGCGACCGCGCGCGCTCCCGAAGAGCGCTTCGCCGACGCCACCGCCATGGCCGTGGCGCTGCGTTCGGCGGTGTCGGCCGTATCCACCGGTGCCCTCGGCGACGGCACCACCGCGGCCCTCGCCGGCGCCCTCGACCCGACCCTCGTGGACACGCCCGGAGCCGCGGTTCCCGCACCCACGCC
>CADDZG010000159.1 GCA_902812355.1 Actinomycetota bacterium
CCCTGAACCCCCTGGACGCCGGCGCCCCGTTGTCGCAGGCTGCCGGGCAGGACCTCAAGGGATCGCCCGGATTGTCGAAGGAGCTTCGGTGGAGACGACCAGCACCACGACGGCAACCTCCCGGATCGGCTGGGAGGAAGCGCTGGAAGCGGTCGAGGCACAGCTCGGCGCGGGACTGTGCCGGGCCGAGGCCGAGCGCATGCTCGAACATGCGGCGTGTATGACCGGACGGAGACTCCACGGCCCCGAAGGGGTGGCTCCGGAGGGGCTTGTGATCCTGTCGCTCGAGATGTTCCACTCGGCCTTCTTCCACGCCTGCTCGAGGGGCGACCCAGGGTCCACGAGTCGTCCGGATTAGGCCGAGCAATCGCTCCAGGGGCGCCGGTAGACGACCACGTAGCTGCGTCCGTCGGGGCCGAGCGCGACCTCGTGAGGCAGCCTGCGGAAGATCGGGCTACGCAGCCTCGTGACCGGTGCCACCACGACGTCGACACCGTAGCGCCGAGCGATACGCCTCCACCGCTTCGGGGGACCGACTCCGCGGGTAAGGATCCGGTTGGCTCGCATCCGGATGCGGTCGTCGGGGACGCTCGAGTAAATGTCCCGCCACCGCACCCGTGCCCGATTGTGATGCAACCGTGCCCAAGCGAAGAAGACCTGCTTGTAGCCGGTATAGGAGAAGACCAGGAAGTCATCGACGCGGGGCACCGCGATACGGCACGCGCGGCCCGGGCGCGGAGCGATGTCGTTGAGCAGACCGTCGGTGCCCTCCAGCGCTTGGGTGAGCACGGGCGTGCTCGAAGGGCCCCGATCCGCAGCGACGGCGGCAACGACCGGAGAGCCCAGAGTGGCGACGAGAATCACGCTGGACGCGGCGGCTCCCGCGATCCGACCGTGCCGTGCACACGCTCGCCGCAACGCGGCGAAGCCGGTCCCGGCGAAGGGTGCGAGCGCGAGGAAGAACAGCGGCCAATAGCGATGCGGTTTGCCGGCTGCTGAGAAGGCACCGAGTCCGGAACGGAAAGCGAGGTCGCTGACGATCACCAGCATTCCGGAGGCAGCGAGCAACAACCACGGCACACGCCGGTAAGCCCGCCGCCTCGAGCGCGGCACGAGCACCCACGCGCCGAGCGCGGCAAGCGGCGTGACCACACCCCAGGAGAAGAGGATGTCCGCAGCACTCAGTGCTTCGTTGCCGACCTTGGTGGTGTTGACGAAACCGCCGAGCCGGACATAGTTGTAGGCGACCGGACCGAGCCACAGCAGGTACACGAGCACCGCCGGAACGATCACGTTCGCCAGGGTCCGCAGGCGGTGGGGGGTCGCCAGCAACGCGGCCAAGATCGCGGTGGCGCCGGCGACCACGAACGCTTCCAACCCGGTGAGACCGAGGAGCCCGATCACCACACCGGAGCCGATCAGCAGCTTGCGATCGTCTCGCCGGATGCCGGCGATCAGCAACAGGATCGCGGCCGGTAACAAGGCGAAGGTCAGATCACGCGGCTGCGGCGACGGAAGATTGTCGAAAGAGATGTTGTAGGGACGGGTCACCAACAGGTCGCCGAAGAAGCGCCCGCGTGAAGCCTTCGCCAGCTCGAAACCCCGGTCGAGCAGGAATCCGAACCCACCGCTCACGCACCCGAACAACGCCGTGGCGACGGCTCCGGCCCGCGTCGACACGACGCGGCGTCCCAGCGCGAACAGCCCCAGCGCCATCCCGGCGACCGTCAGTAGCTGGAGAGGACCCAGCGCGCTGTAAGCTCTGCCTCCCGGCATGAGGTCGGCGATCAGGGCGACCGTGGCGTGATACATCCACGGGTAGTAGTTGGGGATGGCCCCCGTGATCATCGCCGTCGGCACGCTCGCTCCATCGAGCAGCTGCGTGGCCCATCCCATATGCGACATCGTGTCGCCGTTGTGCGCCAGCGGATAGGTGAAGAACACGCACGAGCCCCACACGGCGAGTGCGGCAACCACAGTGGCGATTGCGGCGAGTCGCCAACGCATCGGGGCGCGCAGGGGGGAGCTTGAGCGCAGACGCCACGCAGCCAGCCCGAGCCCCGGAGCGATCACCGCTCCGACCGTCACCCACCGGTGCGACAGCACCGCACCGCCGGAAGCGATGTGGGCCAGCATGACCACCAGTGCCCACACGACGAACCCGGGCAGCGCGAGGGCGGCACGATCGATCCCGTCGAAGCGGGCGCCATGCAGGACGAGCGATGCCAGCAGGTAGCCAAGGACGAACAGCCCGCCGGCGATCGCGAGGCTAACCAGCCCGGCTTCCGGCGGGGATCCCATCACCGACACGGACTCGTCGCGCTCGCCGAGCCCCGCGTGGCGCGGTCGTCCCCGGCCGCGTACCCCGCCCGATGCCGTCCGCGCCTGCGGGACCGCGGCCGGCGGCATCCGGCCGCGCTCGCTCGCGAGCGCGTGCGGTGGCTCGAGCACATGAGCAGTCGTCTCCTGCCGGCCGCTTGGACCCGGGCGGCGGCGCGCCCATTATCGTCCGAACTTCGGCCTCACGGTCTCGGCCCAACTCGCCGAACACATCCTGGCCGACGAACGCCCGCCTGAAGGAACGGGGACGGGGACCGCTCGTCTCAGCCATGATCGTGCTCGTGGATCGCAGCGCGGGACCCTTCGACGCAGCGGTGATCGGAGCAGGTGTCGTAGGGCTCGCCTGCGCAGCCGAGCTCCGGCGGGCGGGCATGGACGTGGTCGTGCTGGAACGCAACCGCAGCCCCGGCGAAGGCTCCACGGGCAAGGCCAACGGCGGGATCAGGGCACAGTTCTCGATCGCCATCGACATCGCAATGTCGCTGCATTCGATCGCCGTCTACGAGTCCATGGCGGCGCGCTTCGGTGGGTCGCTCGGCCTCCACCAGACCGGCTACCTGATGATGACCGCGGACGCCGACACAGCCGCCCGTCTTCACCGAGCGCGCTCGCTGCAACGTTCCCTGGGGGCCGACACGGTGTGGCTCGATCCCGGCGAGGTCGCCGCCCGCGCCGACATCGTCGCCACCGAAGGTCTGCGCGGCGCCAACTTCCACGCCCGCGATGGCTTCATCGACCCCGCCGGGGTCGTCGCGGCCTACGTGCGGATCCTGCGGGAGGGGGGCACGGAGTTGCTCCGCAACGCACCGGTAACGGGAATCGGCGAGGGTCCCGGCGGGATGGTGCGGCTACGCGTCGAGGGCAGGGGGCCGGTGCTCGCCCGTCGGGTCGTGGACGCGGCGGGCCCTCATGCGGCCGAGGTCGCAGGCATGTTCGGGGTCGAGATCCCGATCGTGCCCGTACGCCGCAACCTCGCCTTCCTGCCGTCGGAGCGACGCCGCCTGATCCCGATGTGCGTGGATCTCGACACGGGCGTCCTCGTCCGCCGGGAAGCCGGCGGAGGCTACGTGGTCGCGTACTCGGACCCGAACGATCCTCCGGGGTGGGACACGTCGCTCGACCCGCGCTTCCTCGAAGCCGTGGCGCAGCGCATCGGCAACCGCTTCCCCGGCCTCGGATCCCTGCCCCTCGATGCGCGGCGCTGCTGGGCGGGCCTCTACCCCGAGACCCCCGACCACCTCGCGCTGGTCGGGCCGGCGCCCGGCGAACCGCGCCTGCTGCTGTGCGCCGGATTCGGGGGCCACGGCTTGATGCACGCACCGGCAGCCGGGCGGGCGATCGCCGACCTGGCGGCCGGGCGCGATCCGTGCTTCGACCTCCGTCCCCTGCGGCCCGGGCGTTTCGCCGAGGGGGACGTCACCGTCGAACCCGACGTCCTGTGAGCCCGCGCCGGCCTCCACGCGCGTCCGGTCGCTCGCGTCCCGAGCAACACCCGGGCCGCACAGCAAGCTCGTCGACAGCCTGGCGCCATGCAGCGCGTGCTGACATCATCCGTACATGACTCCTCGGCCGGTCGCCGTCCCGGCGATCGCGCTTGCCGTGGCGCTCGGCGCGTCGGCGTGTCTCGCATCCACCCCCCGCCCACAGGCGCGGGGTAAGCCCACGGTGGCCGCCTCCGGCACACGACCGCGCGCAGGCCCCGCGCCCCGTCGTGGCTGCAGCCGCACCTTGCTGGCGGCGATGACGCTGCGTCAGCGCGTCGGGCAGCTCTTCAGCATCGGCCTGCAAGACGACCGGTTCGGACCCGAAGAGGTGAGCGCCATGCACCGTTACCACTTCGGCTCGGTGTGGTTCACCCAGACGACCACCGGTGGTGTGCAAGGCGTCGGAGCCGTAGCCCGAGCGGCCCGGAGCCTGGCGACGCGTACCGCCGCGGGGCGGGCCGGACCCTTCGTCGCCGCCAACCAGGAAGGCGGGTTGATACAGGCCCTCCAGGGACCGGGGTTCTCCACGATCCCAAGCGCCGCGGATCAGGGCACGCTATCCCCAGCGCGGCTACGGGCCGACGCGCAGGTGTGGGGGCGGGAGTTGCGTGCGGCCGGCATCAACCTCGACTTCGCGCCCGTGCTCGACGTCGTTCCCGCCGCCGACGTCGCCAGCAACCAACCGATCGGTGTGCTGCACCGGGGCTTCGGCGACGACCCGGAGACGGTGACGGTGCACGGCCTCGCCTTCATGCGAGGCATGGCCGCAGCCGGTGTGACGACGGTGATCAAGCACTTCCCGGGGCTCGGACGCGTACAGGGCAACACGGATCTCACCGCCGGCGTGGTGGACGACGTCACGGGCCCGCAGGCGCCGTGGCTGGAACCCTTCCGGCGTGCCGTACGCGCCGGCGCACCGATGGTCATGGTGGCCCTGGCCACCTACACCCGTATCGACCCGCAACGGCCGGCGGTGTTCTCGCCCACCGTCATGGATCTGCTGCGGCGCACCTACGGCTTCGACGGAGTGATCGTGTCGGACGATCTCGGAGCTGCGGCGGCCGTCGCGGCCGTGCCGCCGGCCGATAGAGCAACCATGTTCCTGGGGGCCGGGGGCGACCTGATCGTCTCCAAGTACGTGCAGATCGCGGTGGAGATGGCACAAGCCGTGCTGGCACGCGCTCGCAGCGATCCCGGCTTCGCGGCACTCGTCGACCGCGCCGCGCTGCACGTATTGCGGGCCAAGCAGCGGGCCGGGCTCCTGCACTGCCGCGACCGGGCATGACGCTTTCGATTCATCTGTCGTTGCGTCCCGTACGACCGCGATCGCAGCTAGGGCAGAAGAGCCCGAGGCCGTGAACCTACGCCGCTTGACCGGGGAGGTGCTGGGTTGAAGAACTATGAACCGTGGATGAGCTTCGACGAGGAAGCCCCAGAGAGCTACGATGCGGTGAACGTCCACGCCGGCGAAGATCCG
>CADDZG010000160.1 GCA_902812355.1 Actinomycetota bacterium
GCCCGGCGCGGCCTTGAGCCACAGCCGCCCGCCATGGGCCACCGCCACGGCCCTGGCGATCGCGAGGCCGAGCCCGCTACCCGAGGCGTCGGCATCGCCGCGCACGAACGGCTCGAACATGCGTTCGCGCTGATCGGCCGGGATGCCCGGCCCGCGGTCGGCGATGCGCACGCGCACGCCATCGCTCCATCCGGACACGAGAATCGAGATGGGGGAACCGGGGGGCGAGAAACGCGCCGCATTCTCCACCAGGTTGGTCAGCAACTGCTCGACCTGGACCACATCGACCTCGACCTCGGGCACCCCCTCGCGCACCTCGAGGTCCACGGGATGGTCGCGCAACGCCGGCCGCAAGCGGGCGAGCACGCCCTCGAGGATCTCCTCGATACCGGCGCGCGATGTCGCCGGCACGAGCGCCCCGGCCCGCAGCCGCGATAGGTCAAGGACGTTGCTCAGCAGGCGGTTGAGGCGCGCCGACTCCTCCCGGATCGTTTCCAGCAGCTCGCGACGGGAGGTGTCGCCGATGTCCGCCCCGGCGTCGAGCAGGCTCGTCACCGCTGCGGTTATCGACGCCAGGGGCGTGCGCAGGTCGTGGGTCACCGAGGAGAACAGCGCAGCGCGCAGCTGGGACGTCTCGAGGTCGAGCCGGGCGGCGCGTGCTTCCTCGGCGGCCCGGTGCCGGGCGAGAGCAAGAGCCACCGCCGTGGCCACGGCTTCGATACCGACCCGCTCGTCCTTGCTCAGACGCCTCGTTGAGCCCACGACCACGCTTCCCATCGGTCCCTGATCGAGATGGACGGCTATCCGCTCCACGCGGGTGGCCTCGGCCGCATTCCCCGCTTTGCCCACCGAGCGCCCGAGCTTGACCTCGCACATCCGCAGGCCAAAGAGATCGACGAGGCCCTCGGCCATCGCATCGAGCACGCCCTTGGCGTCACCCGTCTCAGCCACACGCGCCGCAAGGGACGCCGACAGACGCGCCTCCGCCTCGCGCCGCTCGGTCCGGGCACGCGCCGCGAGCACGGTCGAGAACAGCGCGCCGACGACCACGGCCACCGCGAGGAACACGAGCAGGGCCACCACGTCCTCGGTGCGTTCGACGCGGAACGTCCCCAGCGGGGGCGTGAACAGGAAGTTGAGCCCCACGAAGGACAGGACCGCGGCCGCCACTCCTGCCCACAGCCCGGCGATTCCCGCCGCGGCGAGAACGGCAAGAACGTAGAGCATTCCCGCGGTAGCGACGGCGACACGGCCGGGCACCAGCGCCAGGAGCGAAGCCAACGCGGTTGCCCCGACGGCCACGGCGAAGCGCAGCGGAGCACCCGGCGCACGACCGCCACCGAACCACGGCGGCCACCGGCGGATACCCGCCATCCTTACGTCTTCCTTACGCGAACCGGCATATCCCTTACGCCCTCTTCACGGTCGCTGCACAAGCCTATGCACGCAGGAGTCCCGCCGGCGGCGCGGGCCCCGATGCGGAGGATCGAAGCCCGTGGCCACGACCGGAGCGTTGCTCAAGCGGATCGTCGTGGGCCGCCCGATGGCGACTCACGAACTGTCC
This sequence comes from Actinomycetota bacterium, assembly GCA_902812355.1. Taxonomy (GTDB): domain Bacteria; phylum Actinomycetota; class CADDZG01; order CADDZG01; family WHSQ01; genus CADDZG01. The sequence continues at coordinate 1,565 of CADDZG010000160.1, forward strand.
GAGACGCTGCTGCCCAAGTACCTCGCCCTGCCGATCTTCTCCTCCGACCCTCTGTCCTCGGTCGCCTACGCGACCCAGGAGATCCTGCTCGTGCTCGGCGCGGCCGGCGCCGCCGCCCTGACCCACGCGATCCCGATCTCGCTGGCGATCGCCCTGCTGCTGGCCACCGTGGTCGTTTCATACCGCCAGGTGTGCGTCGCCTACCCCGAGGGCGGCGGGTCCTACATGGTGTCCAAGATCAACGTCGGGCGCTATGCCGGCCTGCTCGCAGCGTCCGGCCTGATGGTCGACTACGTCATGACCGTGGCGGTGTCCACCGTCGCCGGCGTCGATGCGATCGTGTCTGCAGCCCCTTCGCTCGGACCACTCGAGGTACCGATCTCTCTGGGGGTGATCGCCGCGGTCACGCTGGCCAACCTCCGGGGGGTGCGCGAGTCGGGAAGGCTCTTCGCCCTGCCCACCTACGTCTTCGTGGTGATGGTGCTGCTGACGATCGTCGTCGGCGCGGCGCGCTGCGCCAGCGGCTGCCCCCTTGCGCCGAGCCACTCGCTGCCGCTGCACGCCACGGAGACGCTCGGATGGTACGTGCTCCTGCGCGCCTTCTCCGGCGGCACCAGCGCCCTCACCGGCACCGAAGCGATCTCCAACGGCGTCCCCGCTTTCCGCTACCCGCAGTCACGCAACGCGGCCGACACGCTGGCGATCATGGGAGCGATCGCCATCACGATGTTCGTGGGCATCTCGGTGCTCACGGTGCTGCTGCACGTCCACTTCACGGGATCGAGCAGCCAGACGGTGCTGGCGCAGGTGGGAGCCACGGTGCTGGGACGGGGTTTCCTCTTCTACCTCCTGCAGGCGAGCACCGCCCTAATCCTGATGCTCGCTGCCAACACCGCATTCAACGGGCTGCCCCGCCTCGAAGCGGTGCTGGCGCGCGATCGCTTCCTGCCGCGCCACTTCCTCAATCTCGGCGACCGGCTCGTGTATTCCAACGGGATAGTCATCCTGGCGGTCGTGGCGGGGCTGCTGGTGTGGGTCTTCCAAGCCGACACCAACCGCCTGATCCAGCTCTACCTGGTCGGCGTGTTCATCGCCTTCACCCTGTCGCAGCTCGGGCTCGTGCGGCACTGGCGGGCCGTGCGCGGCCCGGGCTGGAAACGGCGCGCGGCGATCAACGGCTTCGGCGGGATCCTCACCGGCATCGTGCTCGCGGTGGTCCTCATCACGAAGTTCACCGAGGGCGCGTGGCTCGTGGTCCTGGCGATCCCGGGCCTGATCCTGCTGATGGACAGGATCAACCGCCACCTCACCGACGTCGCCGCGCAGCTCCAGGACGAGAGCCGGCGTCCGCCACGCGGGCGCGGACGCCATCGCGTCGTCGTCTTCGTAGAGAGGGTCGATGCCGGCGCGATCCGGGCACTCGCATACGTGCGATCGCTGCGCATCCCCGACATGTCTGCGGTCACCTGTGATCCGCTCAACGCGGCGACGTGGGAACGGGTCGCTCCCGACATCCCACTCACCGTGCTCGACGACGGCGCGCCGGTGGAAACGGTCACCCGTCACCTCGCGCGGGTGCGGCCGACGATGCGTCCGGAGGATCACCTCACCCTGGTCGTGCCCGAGGTCCTGCCCGGTCACGGGCTCATGGCGGCGGCCCGCAAGCTCCCGCTGCAGCGACTCAAGGCCGCGGCGCTGCGCCACCCTGGGGTCGCGGTTCTGGACCTCCCGCTCCAACGCACCGAGGTCAAACCCGATGTCGCCGAGCACATCGAACCGGCGGAACACCACGTCGTCGTGCTCACCGCCGGGGTCAACAACGCGACCCTACGGGCCCTCGACTACGCCGCCAGCTTCCAGGCCACGAGCCTGCGGGCGGTCAACTTCGGCCTCGATCCCGACGAGGCCGCGAGGCTCGGCGACGACTGGCTGGCGGCCGGTGTGCCCTACGTGCTGGAGCTCGAGGACTCCCCGTTCCGGGACATCGGCAGCGCGATCGTGCACTACGTGCGGCGCTTCGACCCCGACGGGCACCGGAGCATCGTCACCGTGGTCGTGCCGGAGTTCATCGTGCCGCGCGTCCGCCACCGCCTGCTGCACGGCCAGACACCCCTGATCATCAAGCGCCACCTGCTGTTCGAACGGGGAGTAGCGGTCGCAGGCGTGCCCTACCACCTCGACGGCAGCTCCGATCGCTCCCATCGCGGCGAGCGCGCGGCGCGCGCCGCCTCCGCATGAGGCGGATGGCACCGGGGGATCAGACGCCGAGGCGCAGCTGTTCGGACATGGGGCGCGCCGGAGGTCGTCTTCGCAGACCACGATGCGGGTGCGCTCGCCCGCGTATGCCTCCGGCGTCCTCCACCAGCGCGGTCACGGTGCGCGCCAACGCGTCCCGCTGCGCCTTGGGTCCGTAGGCGGAGCCGGCGTAATCGCGCTCGTAGCGCGCGACGAGCTCCGGATAGGTGGCGCGCAGCCATCCCATGAACACGTCGCGCACCACCGGACGCAGGTGTAGCAGGATCGGCGACACGTGGGTCGCCCCAGCAGCCACGGCGGCCTCGACCACGGCCCTTAGCTGCTCGGGCGAGTCGCTCAGACCAGGCAGGACCGGAGCCACCATGACCCCACACGGCACCCCCGCGCGGTTGAGGCGGGCAACCGCCTCCATGCGCTTGCGCGGATGCGGGGTGCCTGGCTCGCTGCGGCGCCACACCTCCTCGTCGAGGGTGCCGATCGACAGCGCGGTCGACACGTCGGTGACCTGTGCAGCTTCCCGCAGCAACTCGAGGTCGCGCAGGATCAGCGTGCCCTTGGTCAGGATCGAGAACGGATTGCGGAACTCGGTAAGCGTCCGGATGATGCGCGGCATGAGCTTGTAACGGCCCTCCGCCCGCTGATAGGGATCGGTGGCCGTGCCCATGGCGATGTGCTCGCCCTTCCAGCGCTTCGACCGCAGCTCCTTGCGCAGCAGCTCGGGCGCGTTGACCTTGACCACGATCTTGCGCTCGAAGTCCCGACCGGGATCCAGGTCCATGTAGGTGTGGGTGACCCTGGCAAAACAGTTGTGGCTGACGACGCCGTTGGCCACGAAATCCCCGGTGCCGGTGGTGATGTCGAACATCTCGATCGGCCGCCCCAGAGCCTCCACCGCCTTGACCCGCGTGCCGTCTCCGGCGCAGGTCGCGCGCCCGGTGCCGGCGATCGCCGACGGCACGGCGGACATACCGGGGCCCACGAGGCGTTCGCCGGCCACCAGGTGTGGTCTGCCCTCCCCGCAGACGTGCTTCCAGCCCTCGGCGGTGAGCAGCCGATGGTCGCCGCTGGCGACGATTTCGGTGCCGTCGGCCAGCACCACCCGATAGGCGGGCTTGACGCTGCGCCAGTGGGCGAGGACCTCGGTGCGCACGTAGCGGCGATCCTCGCCGTCCCCGGTGGTGCCGACGATTCCGTCGCCGACCTCGAGCTCGCACAGCGCCCGGTAGCGGCCGTCGGCCGTCAGGATCGTGGTGTCGCCGGCGAGGCAGTAGGTGCAGGCGTGGCTGCAGCCGCGATACGGGTTGATCGTCCAGTTGAAAGGCAGATAGTTGCCGGGGACGTGATTGATGATCGAGCGCGCCTCGGCCTCGATGAATTCGATCCCCCTGAAATGCGGGGTGTCGAAGGTCCGGCGGGCGACCTCGAAGAGTTGCTCGGCCATCGCCTCAGTATAGAACGTCTGTTCGTATCCCGCACCG
>CADDZG010000161.1 GCA_902812355.1 Actinomycetota bacterium
CGGCACGAGCCCCGGCCCCGGGATCACCGCGAGGCCCAGCACGAGCTCGGCCCTTTGGCTCCACCACGAGCCCCGGCTCCGGGCTTCACCACGAGCCCCGGTTCCTGGCTCCACCACGAGCCCCGGTTCCTGGCTCCACCACGAGCCCCGGCTCCTGGCTCCACCACGAGCCCCGGTTCCTGGCTCCACCACGAGCCCCGGCTCCTGGTTCCACCACGAGCCCCGGGCCCCGGGCTTCACCACGAGCCCTGGCTCCCTGGCTCCACCGCGAGCCCCGGCACGAGCCCGGGCCCCGGGCTTCACCGCGAGGCCCAGCACGAGCTCGGCCCTTTGGCTCCACCACGAGCGCGGGCCACGGGCTTCACCGCGAGGCCCGGCCCCCGGGCCACGCCATTACGAAAGGCTACCTGCACCCTTCGACATCCACGAGTGGCTTCCCTACTGCCGGGATCGAGTCCCCGGATGCCGGCCAAGGCCCCCGCGCTGCGACCGACGAGGTCTTCCTCGATCTCGAGGACTCGGTCATCCCGCGCGACAAGGAGGAAGCCCGCGACAACGTCGTCGAGGCGCCGGTGGCGGGCGACCGGACGGGCCAGACCGTGGCCGTGCGGATCGACTCGGTGCATACGCAGTGGGCCGCAGGCGACCCCACCCGGTACGATGGCCGCGTGAGGACCATCTGGAAGGGGGCGATCACCTTCGGGTTGATCAGCATCCCCGTGCGCCTGTACCCGGCGGTTCAGACCAAGACCCCCCGGTTCCATCTCCTGCATGCCGACGACGGAGGCCGGATCCGTTACCAGCGGGTCTGCAGCGTATGCGGCAAGGAGGTGGACTGGGACGACATCGTCAAGGGCTTCGAGTTCGAGAAGGGCCGCTACGTCCAGCTCACCGACGAGGACTTCGAGTCCCTCGACGTCGAGTCGATCCGGGCGATCGACGTCGTGACGTTCGTGCCGCTCGAGCAGATCGACCCGGTCTATTTCGACAAGCCCTACTACGTCGCCCCCGAACCCACCGGGATCAAGGCCTACAGGCTGCTGGCCGAGGCGCTGCAGGCCGAAGGCCAGGTCGGCGTGGCCAAGGTGTCGTTGCGCGACCGCGAGAGCCTTGCCACCGTGCGCCTGCGCGACGACGTCTTCGTGCTCGAGACGATGCATTGGCCCGACGAGATCCGCAGCCCCGAGTTCGAGGAGCTCGACCGCAAAGTCGAGCTGCGGGACAACGAGATCAAGATGGCACGCCAGCTGATCCAGCAGCTGTCCGGTGATTTCGAGCCCGACGCCTTCACCGACGAGTACCGGGCCGCCCTGGAGGAACTGATCCAGCGCAAGATCGAAGGGGAGGAGATCACCACGGTCGCCGAGCCCGAGCAGGAGCCGACCAAGGTGGTCGACCTCATGGAGGCGCTCAAGGCTTCGGTGGACGAGGCCAAGCGCCAACGCGACGCCGGCTCCGGCGGGCGCAAGAAGAGCACCCGCCGAAAGGCGTCCGCATCCTGATGCGGTGAGCATCCTGATGCCGTGAGCGACAGAAACGGCGTGGATCGCATAAAGGTGACGATCCCGGCCCAGCCCGCCTACCTGCGCGTGGTCAGGCTCATCGCCGCGGGCCTCGCATCGCGCCTCGGCTTCACCCTGGACGAAATCGAGGACCTCAAGATCGCGGTCGACGAGCTCGCCGCCTACCTCACCGGCGCGCAAGGACGCGATGGCGAGCTCGAGATCACCTTCGCGGTGCACGAAAACCGCATCGACATCCAGGGCGTGGGCCGGCTCGCACCGGGACAGCGAGCCCGCACCCGGCTAACCGAGGTGTCCAAGATGATCCTCGGCACGGTGGTGGACCGGGCGTCGCTGGCCCAGCCCGACGGCCATCCGATGTTCGAGCTCAGCAAGGCACGACGGCGGTGAACGAGCGCGGCACGCTGACCAAGGAGGAGGTACGCGACGTCTTCCGCCTCTACCACGAGGCGGAGACCGAGCAGGAACGTCTCCGCTACCGCGAGCAGCTGGTGGACCAGTACATCGGGCTCGTGGAGTTCCTCGCCCGCCGCTTCCGCAACCGCGGCGAGCCGCTCGAGGACCTCGTGCAGGTGGGCACGATCGGACTGCTCAAGGCAATAGAACGTTTCGACCTCGAGCGCAAGGTCGAGTTCTCGACCTACGCCACGCCGACGATCGTGGGCGAGCTCAAGCGCCACTTCAGGGACAAGGGCTGGGCCGTGCGCGTCCCGCGGCGCCTGCAGGAGCTCCACCTCGAGCTCACCAAGGTGGTGAACCAGCTCGGCCAGGAGCTCGGCAGGTCCCCCACCGTGCCCGAGATCGCCGAGGCCTCCGGCATCTCGGAGGAGGAGGTGCTCGAGGGTCTGGAGATCGCCCAGGCCTACAACTTCACCTCGCTCGATGCCCCGATCGACGCCTCGGACTCGGAGTCCACGAGCTTCGCCGAGCAGCTCGGGGTCGAAGACGAGCATCTCGACAACCTCGAGTACCGGGCATCTCTGGCCCCCGAGATGGCCAAGCTGCCCGAGCGGGAGCGACGGATCCTCTACCTGCGCTTCTTCAAGGCCATGACCCAGTCGGAGATCGCCGAACGGCTCGGCATCTCGCAGATGCACGTGTCCCGCTTGCTCAACCGGACGCTCAACAACCTGCGCGACGCCCTGCAGGAAGAGGACTAGCCCTCGGAGCCGGCGCCCCGGGGCACGTCGATCGCCACGCGCGTGCCGCCATCGTCGGTGATCGACAGCTCCCCGCCCATCTCCTGGACCAGCGAACGCACGATCTGCAGGCCGAGGCGGGAGCCGCCCTGGAGCCCGGCCCCCATCCCGACGCCGTCGTCGGCGACCTCGACCCTTACCCGGCCGTCGTGACGGGCCAGCGACACGCGCACCGATCCGCCGTCGCGCCCGCGAAAGGCGTGCTCGACCGCGTTCTGCAGCAGCTCGGCGAGGCTCACCGCCAGCGGGGTGGCGACCTCGGCTCCGAGGGGGCCGGTGGCGCCCTCCACGGTCATCGAGATTCCCCTGTCCGGCAGCACGAGGCTCTCAGACACCATGCGCGTGATGCGGCGGGCGACGTCCCCGAACTCCGCCACGTCTCCAGGTTGGCCGGCAAGGGTCTCGTGCACCAGAGCGATCGAGCCGATCCGCATCACGCTCTCCTGCAGCGCGGCTATCGCCTCCCTGGAGTGCAGGCGGCGGCTCTGCAAGCGCAACAGGCTGGCTATCGTCTGCAGGTTGTTCTTGACGCGGTGATGGATCTCGCGGATCGTCGCGTCCTTGACCGAAATCACCCGGTCGCGCTGGCGCAGCTCGGTGACGTCGCGCGCCAGGACCAACGCCCCGGTGACGTGATCGGGGCCCAGCAGCGGCATGACCCGCAACAGGATGTGGGTGTCGCCGCGCACGACCTCGCCGTCGACAAGCTCGCGCCGCTGCAGGGCCCGTGCGCTGTCTCCGACGCCGAGGTCGCCGAGACGACGGCCGACGACGTTCTGAGCCACCCCGAGGCGTGACAGCGCAGACAGGGCGTTGGGCGACGCCCATGTGATCGTGCCGTTGCGATCGAGCACGATGAGCCCGTCGCTCACGCGCGGCCACTCCCCCGGGGGCGTATTGGCGTAGGGGAACTGCCCGCGCGCGATCATCGCCGATACCTGGTCGGCGGCCTGCAGGTAGACCTCCTCCAGCCGTCCCGGCCGCCGCGACGTCGCCGGGTTGCCCTCCTTCGTGATCACCGCGATCACCTTGCCGCCACAGCGCACCGGAACCGCATCCATACGGATCGGCACCCCATCGACGAGCACCGGATCCTCCTGGGCCCAGATCCGGCCCTCGCGGAAGGCGCGCTCGACGATCGGTTGCTCCGGCTGGGTCACGACCGTGCCGACCATGTCTTCCGGGTACAGGGTCTGGGAGGTGAAGGGACGCAACTGGGCGCACACGCGGAAGGCGTCTGGGTCGCCGGGGGCGCGCACGTAGAGCAGGAGGTCCGAGAAGGATAGGTCGGCGAGCACCTGCCACGACGAGCACAGTAGTCGCAGGTACTCGGCCTCCTCGGCCGTGAGGTCCGATCCCGCGCGGATGCGATCCGCCAGTGTCGCCACGTTCCGATGCTACGTTCGGGCACGGCTGCAAGCGCCGCCTGCGTCGGGCACACTGACGCCATGAGGGTGGCCATCGTGTCCGACATCCACGGCAACCTCCCGGCCCTCGAGGCCGCGATCGCAGACATCGAAGCCTCGGGGGCAGACGAGGTGTGGTGCGGAGGCGACATCGCCTTTGGGGGGCCGTGGGCCGGCGAATGCATCGCCACCGTGCGCGAGCGCGGCTGGCCGACGGTCAAGGGCAACGCCGACGTGTGGATCACGGGCGACCTCCAAGGCGACATCCCCGAGAGCAACCGGGCACGGCTGCAGGCGATCGCAGCCGCCCACCACGTGGACGACGACGACGCGTCGTGGCTGCTCAACCTGCCGCTCGGCCACAACGGGCCGGCTTCGATCCTGCTCGTCCACGGGACCCCACAGTCGCCCTTCTCGGCACCTATGCCCGACGCCCCGGCACGCGACTTCGAGCCCTACGAGGGCGCGGCCCGTCTCGTCGTCTACGGCCACGTCCACCGTGCCTTCGTGCGCAGGCTCAAGGACGGCACGCTGGTCGCCAACACCGGTTCGGTCGGCCTCCCCGCCGACGGCGACACCGCCTCCTACCTGCTCGTCGACCTCGACGGACCCGACCTCGTGCTGGCCCACCGCCGGGTCGGCTTCGACCGAGCCGAGGTGGAGGCGGCGGCCCGGCGCCTCGGAGGGCCGATCGGCGACTTCTGGCTGGATCCCCCCGGCCGAGCACGGTGAGCGAGCGCAGGAGCTACACGGTCGAGGAGGCGAACGAGCTGTTGCCCTACCTCGCGCCGACCCTGGTCGAGCTCCGTCGGCTGTTCGCTCCCGCGGTGCGTATCCGGGCACGCATCGCGGCTGCGGCGGCCACCAACGGCAAGCACCACGGACGCGACGACTGGACCGACACACTGGCGCGCGTCAACGCGCTGCTCGACCGGATCCGCTCGTGGCAGGTGGTGCTGCGCGACATCGACAGCGGGCTCGTCGACTTCCCCGCGATCGTCGACGGAGAACCCGCCTTCTTATGCTGGCGCCTCGGTGAGGAACGGGTGGCGCACTGGCACCGCCCCGACGAGGGCTTCGCAGGGCGCCGCCCCCTGTAGCCGCCTCGGAGCGTGGCCGGGGCTCAGCGCGTGGCCGGGGGCTCAGCGGGGGCCGGGCTCAGCGCGTG
>CADDZG010000162.1 GCA_902812355.1 Actinomycetota bacterium
CGTGGGCGGGGGCGGCGGTGCTCGCGGCCGCCGCGCTGCGCGCCGCCGCGTACCGGCGGGGCCACTAACCTGATGGTTATGCGCCTCACCGACGTCCGCATCCTCGGCGCGTGCACGGGCGGTGGGACCGCGCTTGGGGCGCTCGGGGGCTTTCTCGCCGCCGTCGCCCAGGGCTCGGGCCTCGTAGGCGGGACCCTGTCGGGGGTGATCTTCGTCGGTGGGGTGCTGTTCGTGCTCGGCATGTTCGCCGCGGTCGAGCCCCCCGGCGGGTGGGCCGGGGTCAATGCCAGGCGCCGCGAGGAGGGGCCCCGCAGCGTCGTGACCCGCATCGCCCTGCAGTCGGAGCGGATCGAAGACGTCACCTCGCGCGACCTCGCCCTGTGGGCGCTGGTGGTCGGTGGGCTGCCGGTCGCCCTGGGGATCGTGCTCAACACCTTCTTCGGGTGATGGACGGCTTCTACTGGGTGGTGCACGATGGCAACGGCCGCGAGGTGCAGGTGACCGAGCGCTTCCCCTCCCGGCAGGAGGCCGAGGATTTCATGAGTGAGCACTGGCAGGAGCTGCTCGACTCCGGAGGGGACAGCGCGTCGCTGCACCGCGACGGCGACGTGCTGTACCGAATGGGCCTGGGGCCGGGTTGAGCTCCCCCGTCTACCTCCTCAGTGGGGAGCCCTTCCTCGCCGACGAGGCCCTCGAAGCGATCCGCCGCAACGAGGGCACCGACCCCCTGGCCGAGGTCGTGTTCGATGCGGCGGTGGATGCCGCCGAGCTGCTGAACGCGCTCGAGACGCCGTCGCTGCTCGGGGGCCGGCGGCTGGTGGTCGTGCGCGGCGCCAACGAGCTGCGCAAGGAGCAGGTCGACGCGCTGCGCGCGTACCTCGCGTCCCCTTCGCCGGATGCGGTGCTGGTGCTGGTGTCGCCCGGACGCACCAAGCTCGACGGGGCGGTGCGCGACGCCGGCGAGGTGATGGCGCTCGAAGCTCCCCGGGGTCGCAGGCTGGTCGCGTGGCTGCGCTCCAGGGCCGTGACCCACGGCGTGAACCTCGACGAACGCGCCGCGTGGGCGTTGATCGACGCCGTCGGCGGCGAGCTGCGCGACCTCGACGCAGCCCTGCGCCAGGTGGCCGCCGCCGGCGAGGAGCGGGTGCGGGCCGCCGACGTCCACCGCCTCTTCCCGCGCCATGCCGACGAGCGGGTCTTCGCCTTCACCGACGCGGTCGGGATGCGCCGGGTGTCCGAGGCGATGACGGCGTTGCGGCGCCTGCTCGAGCAGGGCGACGAGCCGTTGATGCTGTTCGGCGTGCTGTCCGGGCATGTGCGCCGGCTGTTGGCGGCACGGCCTCACGCCGAGCGCGGTGCCGCCGCGGTCGCCCGGGCGATGGGCATGCCGCGGTGGCGGGCCGAGCGCATCGCCCAGCAGGCCCTCGCTTACCGGGAGGACGAGCTCGTCGCGGCCCTCGGGGTCCTGGCCCAGGCCGATCTCGACCTCAAGGGCGACGCGCCGGTGCAAGCGGCGGTGCTCGAGCGGGCCGTGCTGCAGGTCGTGACCGGCGCCGCCCCCGCCCACCTGCGGCTCGTGGTCAGGGGCTGAGCTCAGCCGGGACGCTCGCGCACTACCTCGGACGGGTCCTTGTCCCGCCGCAGGCCGAGGAAGCGGGGGTGGCGCAGCTTGCCGTCGCCGGTCCACTCGGTGAAGCCGATCTGGGCGACGAGCTCGGGGCGGATCCAGTGGACCTTGCGCCGGGGGATATCGCGGCCCTCGGTGAAGGGGGCCCGATCGGTCAGCAGCCGGTCCATGCGTTCCCGCAGCGACCGCAGGGTGGCGTGGTCGTAGCCGGTCCCCACCTTGCCGGCGTAGACGAGCTCGCCGCCGTCGTGGTAGCCCACGAGCAACGCCCCGAACCCGCTGCGGCTGCCCTCCGGATCGGTGAAGCCGCCGATCACGAACTCCTGCTCGTGCACGCACTTGAGCTTGAGCCACCGCCGCGACCGGCCCCCGCCGTAGGCCGCATGCGCGTCCTTGGCGATCAGCCCCTCCCAGCCGCGGGCGCATGCCTCCTGCAGGTAGGCGCGCCCGGTGCGGTTGCGATGGGTGCTGAAGCGCAGCGGCTGCGCGAAGCGCACCGCATCGCGCAGCACGCGCTTGCGCAGCCTTAGGGGGAGCCCGGTGACGTCGTGACCCAGCAAGTACATGACGTCGAAGACGTAGTAGAAGACCGCCACCCGTGCCCTCAGGGCCTCGGTGGGCGCCTGCAGCTGCATGCGCTGCTGCAGGCGGGCGAAGCTCGTGCGATGGCCCTCGAAGGCGACGACCTCACCGTCGACCACGAGATCGGCGAGGCCTTGCTCGGACAGGGCTGCGGCGATCTCGGGGTAGGTGGTGGTCACGTCCTTGCGGTTGCGGGTGAGCAGCCGCACCCGGCTGCCGTCCTTGAAGGCGAGGACGCGTTCGCCGTCGAGCTTGCGCTCGAAGATCCAGTCCGGGTCGTCGAAGGGCTCGTCGTGCAGGGTCGCCAGCATCGGTTCGACCCATGCGGGCATCGGCGCCGGTCTCAGCCGGCGACGGGCCTCCGCGGGGAGGTCGTCCAACGTCCCCACCGGCCCCCCGCCGGCCCTACCCGGAGAGGTCGTGGAGCCGCCGGGCCAGGCGCGCCTTGCGGTTGGAAGCCTTGTTGCGGTGGATCACGCCCTTGGCCGCGGCCTGGTCGAGGGCCTTCTGCAGGGCGTCGAAGGCGGCGGACGCCGCCGCCGGGTCCTCGGCGGCGACGGCCTCGTGGAAGCGTCGGGTCCTGGTCTTGATGAAGCTGCGCACCGAGCGGTTGCGGCGCCGGCGCATCTCGTTCTGGCGGTTGCGCTTGATCTGTGACTTGATGTTCGCCATCGCGCGTGGGATCGCTTTCCGGTAGGGGACGGCTCCGTAGGATAGCAGACCGCCGCGAGCCGGGACCCACCGGCCCCGTAAGGTGGACGTCGTGGACCAGAGCTACCAGCGCTCCTTCGCCATCATCAGCCACGTGGACCACGGCAAGTCCACGCTGTCGGACCGGTTGCTGCAGCTCACCGGGACCGTGTCCGAACGCGACTTCAGGGAGCAGTTCCTGGATCGCATGGAGCTCGAGCGCGAGCGCGGCATAACGATCAAGGCGGCCACGGTGCGCATGCGTTACCGCGCCGAGGACGGCCACGATTACGTGCTCAACCTGATCGATACCCCGGGTCACGTCGACTTCGGTTACGAGGTGTCGCGCAGCCTCGCCGCGTGCGAGGGGGTGGTGTTGCTGGTGGACGCCGCCCAGGGGATCCAGGCCCAGACGCTCACGAACCTCTACCTCGCGGTCGACGCAGGGCTAGAGATCGTCCCGGTGCTCAACAAGATCGATCTGCCCGCGGCCGATCCCGGCCGCTACGCGGAGGAGCTGGCGTCGTTGATCGGGTGCGATGCGTCCGAGGTGCTGCGGATCTCGGCCAAGACCGGCGAGGGGGTGCCCGAGCTGCTCGAGGCGATCGTGGCGCGCATCCCGCCCCCGCACGGCGATCCCACCGCCCCCCTGCGCGCGCTCGTCTTCGACTCGCTCTACGACCCCTACCGCGGCGTGGTGGCCACGGTCCGGGTCGTCGACGGGGCCCTGGTGGCACGCCAGCCGATCCGTTTCATGGCCGCCCGGCTCGACGTCGACGCGGACGAGATCGGCGTCATGGCCCCCGACCCGCGGCCCGTCGAGGTGCTCGAGACCGGCGCGGTCGGCTACCTGATAGCCGGCATAAAAGACGTCGCTCTCGCCAAGATCGGCGACACGGTCACCGACCGAAACCGCCCGGCGACCGAGCCCCTGCCCGGCTATCGGGAACCCAAGCCGATGGTCTTCGCCGGCATCTATCCGGCCGAGGGTGACGACTTCCCGGCGTTGCGCGACGCCCTGGACAAGCTCAAGCTCAACGACAACTCGCTGGTCTACGAACCCGAATCGTCGGCGGCGCTCGGCTTCGGCTTCCGCTGCGGCTTCCTCGGGCTGCTGCACATGGAGATCGTGCGCGAACGCCTCGAGCGCGAGTTCGACCTCGACCTCATCGCCACGGCTCCGTCGGTCGGCTATGAGGTCGAGCTCACCGACGGACGCGTCGTGGCCGTCCGTAACCCCACCGACATGCCCGATCGTTCACTGGTCGCCCAGATCCGTGAGCCCTACATGCAGGTCACGATCGTGACCCCGTCGGATCACGTCGGCACGGTGATGCGGCTGTGCCAGGAGCGCCGGGGCGAGCTCAAGGACATGCACTACCTCAGCCCGGAACGGGTCGAGCTGCGTTACCTGATGCCGCTGGGCGAGATCATTTTCGACTTCTTCGACATGCTCAAGAGCGGCACCAGGGGTTACGCGTCGCTCGACTACGAGCCCGCGGGGATGCGAGCGTCGGACCTGGTCAAGGTCGACGTGCTGCTGAACGGCCAGCCGGTGGATGCGTTCTCCACGATCGTGCACCGGGACAAGGCCTACGACTATGGGCGCAGGATGACCGAGCGCCTGCGGCGGCTGATCCCCCGCCAGCTGTTCGACGTTCCTATACAGGCGGCGATCGGATCGCGCGTGATCGCGCGCGAGACGGTCAAGGCCAAGCGCAAGGACGTGCTGGCCAAGTGCTACGGAGGCGACGTCACGCGCAAACGCAAGCTGCTCGAGCGTCAGAAGGCGGGCAAGCGTCGCATGAAGCAGATCGGCGCGGTCGAGGTTCCCCAGAGCGCCTTCATCGAGGCGCTCAAGGTGGACATGGACGGCGAGGCGGTGACGTGAGCGCCGTCGCTGCTCCGGTCACGGCCCCCGGACGCGACGGGCGCTGGTGCGAGCGCCCCGGGCTTGGCGTCTACGTGCACGTGCCCTTCTGCCGCCACCGCTGCCACTACTGCGACTTCAACACCTACGCGGGGCAAGATGCGCTGCAGCGGGCCTACGTCGACGCCCTGGTGCGCGACATCGAGGCGTGGCCCGGGCGGGCGGGTGAGCTCGGGCTCGGTGGGTCCGGTCCGGCGACCTCTGTTTACTTCGGCGGCGGGACCCCCACGCTGCTGCCGCCGGACGAGCTGCGGCGGGTGCTGGATGCGGTGCGCGCCGTCGTCGGGATCGCGCCGGGGGCCGAGATCACCGTGGAGGCCAACCCCGAGACCGTGGACGGCGACGTCTTGAGCGCGCTTGCCGAAGCCGGCTTCAACCGCGTGTCGGTGGGGGTCCAGTCGCTGCGGGCCTCCGTGCTCGCCGGGCTCGGGCGCACCCACGGGCCCGAA
>CADDZG010000163.1 GCA_902812355.1 Actinomycetota bacterium
CCCCCACCGTCGCGCGACGGCACCGCGGCCGCCCGGGCCTCCTCGATCGTCTTGCCCCGGGACACCTGGCGGTCCAGCCAGCTCACCGGGGTGAGGTTGACCCTGCCCTGGCGGTCGATGTCAGTCACCTCGACCTCGATCTCGTCCCCGATCGACACCGCGTCCTCGACCCTCTCGATCCGGCCCTCGCCGAGCTTGGAGATGTGGATCAGGCCGTCGCGGTTGGGGGCGATGTTGACGAAGGCACCGAAGGTCGTGGTCGATACCACCCGTCCGGTGAGGCGCTCACCGACCTCGGGCATGTAGGGGTTGACGGTCTGCTCGATCATCTCGGCGGCGCGCTGGGCGGCGGCCTGATCGGTCGAGCCGATGCGGATCGTGCCGTCTTCGTCGATGTCGATCTCGACACCGGTGTCGGCCGTGATCGCGTTGATGTTCTTGCCCTTGGGGCCGATCACCTCGCCGATCTTGTCCACCGGCACCTGGATCGTCAGCACGCGCGGCGCTGCCGAGGCGAGCTCGGGGCGCGGGGCCGAGATCGCCTCGTTCATCTTCGAGATGATGTGCAGCCGCGCCTTGCGGGCGGCTTGCAGTGCTTCGCCCAGGACCTCGGCCGGGATCCCCGAGATCTTGGTGTCGAGCTGCAGCGCGGTGACCATGTCCTCGGGCCCGGCGACCTTGAAGTCCATGTCGCCGAAGGCGTCCTCGTCACCGAGGATGTCGGTCAGCGGCACGTAGCGGTCGCCCTCGGCAATCAGGCCCATCGCCACCCCGCCGACGTGCTTACCGCCACGGATCTGCACCCCTCCGTCCATCAGGGCGAGCGACGAACCGCACACGCTCGCCATCGACGTCGAACCGTTGGACGACAGGATCTCGGACACGATGCGCACGGCGTAGGGGAAATCGTCCTCGCGTGGGATCACCGGCAGGATCGCCTTCTCGGCGAGGGCACCGTGGCCGATCTCGCGGCGCTTGGGCCCCCGCATGAAGCCGGCCTCGCCGGTCGAGTACGGCGGGAAGTTGTAGTGGTGCATGAAGCGCTTGGACTCCTGGGGGGAGAGATCGTCGACCGTCTGCTCCATGCGCTTCATGCCGAGCGTGAGCACCGACAAGGCCTGGGTTTCGCCGCGCGTGAACAGGCCCGAGCCGTGCACGCGCGGGATCACACCGACCTCGCAGGTGATCGGGCGTACCTCGTCGGTGGCGCGACCGTCGAGGCGCTTGTTCTCTTCCAGGATGCGGGCGCGCACCAGCTTCTTGGTCAGGGCCCGCAGGGCGGCCCCCACCTGCTTGGCGGAGTCCGGGTACTCGCCCTCGAGCCGGGCCGCGGTGGCGGCCGCGATCTCGGCCAGGCGGGCCCGGCGTTCGGCCTTGTTGGTGATCGTGATCGCCTCGGCGACCTCGTCGCGCGCGTGGGCCTGCACCCGCTCGTAGAGCTCGTCGCCGTAGTCCACGAACAGCGGGTAGTCGGCGTCCTCGCCGCCGGTCGTGCCCTTGGTGACCCCGACCAGCTCAACGAGCTCGTTCTGGAGGTCGATCGCCTCGGCGATCGGCGCCTTGGCGGCCTCGATCCCCTCCGCCAGCAGGGTCTCGTCCGGCTTGGGGGCCCCCGCGGCGACGAGGTCGAAGACGTTGTCCGACGCCCCGGCTTCGATCATCATGATGTCGATCTCTCCGGCATCGTTGCGACGTCCGGCGACGACGAGCTCGATCGTCGCTTCGAGCTGCTGCTGCTCGGTCGGGTTGACGACCCACGCGCCGTCGACGTGCGACAGCCGCACCGCCCCCACCGGTCCCTGGAAGGGCATGTCCGACAGCGACAGCGCGGCCGACACCGCGTTGACCGCGAGGACGTCGATCGGGTTCTGGCCGTCGACCGCGAGGGTCGTGACCACGCAGTGGACCTCGTGGCGGAAGCCGTCGACGAACGCCGGCCGCATCGGACGGTCGATCAGCCGGCACAGCAGGATCGCCTTCTCGGTCGGGCGTCCCTCGCGACGGAAGAAGCCGCCGGGGATCTTCCCGGCGGCGTACATGCGCTCCTCGACGTCGACCGTCAACGGGAAGAAGTCGGCATCGCCCCGGGGGGCGGATGCGGTCGCGGTGGCCAGCACGGTGGTCTCTCCGCACGAGGCGATCACCGCGCCACCGGCCTGGAAGGCGACCCGCCCGGTCTCCAGCCGGAACAGGCCCTCGCCGATCTTGCGCTCGACCGAACGGGGTCGGGGTGTGGGTGTGGTCATGGTGCTGTCATCCCTCCTTGGTCGGGTCTCGCCCGACCGTTGCTCACGGCCCGCGCTGCGGGCCCTCGTCGCGGGGCGTGGCGCCCCCGGTACCGTGCGGAGGGATGGCCCATCGGCCGATCGTCAGTGGTCGGCTCACGGTTGCCCGTGGGCCCACGACTGATAACCGACCGCCGGCGACCCTCCTGCACACCGTCGTTCCGTCTGCCCTCGGCGGCTCCTTCCCCTGCGCTCGTCCTAGCGACGCAGCCCGAGCCGGGCGATCAGGTCCCGGTAGCGCTGCACGTCCTCGCGCCGCAAATAGGTGAGCAGGCGCCGGCGACGGCCGACCATCTTGAGCAGCCCCCGCCGCGAGTGGTGGTCCTTGGGGTGGGCCCTGAGGTGCTCGGTGAGCTCCGAGATGCGCGCCGTCAGCAGCGCTACCTGCACCTCGGGCGAGCCCGTGTCGCCCTCGCTGCGGGCGTACTCAGAGATGATCCTGCTCTTGTCCTGTTGGAGCGCAGCCATCGACATCCGCGATCTGTTAGGGGTCCGTCCCGGGAAGTATACTGCCCGCTCCCCACCGGGCCGCCGCTTCGGGGCCGGGCACCAGCCGGCGGGTCTCGGCGACGTCGGCGGCCATGCGCTCGAGCAGGTCGTCCACCGACGCGAAGCGCAACTCGTCGCGCAGCCGGTGCAGGAAGCCGATCCTCAGGCGGCGCCCGTAGAGGTCGCCGTCGAAGTCCAGGAGGTAGGCCTCGACCCGCACCGGGGTGGTCGCCGTATCGCCGCCGAAGGTCGGGTTGACGCCGACGTCTATCGCCGCCGGCCGCCACAGCCCCGGGGCCGCGGCGAAACCGGCGTAGACCCCGACCCGGGGATGGGCCATCGCCCGGGGGAGGTCGATGTTGGCGGTCGGGTAACCGAGGGCCCGTCCCCTGCCGTCGCCGCGCATCACCTCCCCGTCGAGGTCGAAGGGACGCGCCAGCAGCTGCGCGGCGCGCTGCACGTCGCCGGCGGCGACCAGCTCGCGGATAAGCGACGACGACACGCGCCGGCCCCCCTCGACGACGAGGTCCAGGCCCTCGACCTCGAAGCCGTGACGGCGCCCGAGCTCACCCAGCAGCCGCACGTCGCCGGCCGCCTTGTGCCCGAAGCGCCAGTCGCGGCCGACGACGACGTGCACCGTCCCCAGCGGCACGAGGATGTCCTCGACGAAGCGCTCCGGGGGCCAGCGCGACAGCTCGCGCGTAAACGCGAGCACGACCGCGAGGTCGATGCCGCAGCCCTCCAGCAGCTCGAGCTTGCGTGCCGTGGTCGTGAGCAGGGGGGGCGCGCTCCCGGGGCGCAGGGTCTCGACCGGGTGGCGGTCCCACGTGAGCGCCGCCGACACCGCTCCGCGCGCCGACGCCACGGAGCGGGCGCGGGCGATCAGGGCCCGGTGGCCGACGTGGACCCCATCGAAGGTCCCGATCGTGACGGCCACGCCGCCCTCCGGCCGCCGCAGCGACCCCAGCCCGTTGAAGACCCTCACGGAAGCGGCGGCTTTCCGGCGACCGCCTCCCGGCCGGCGCACGCCGCGGCGTGCCGGCGTGCGGGCACGTGCTGCGTTGCTCGCGACGGCATGCGCGAAGCATAGGGGGGCGGGAAGGGGGCCCACGGAGCCCCGCCGACGCGGCGCCTAGAAGCCGAGAGTGATCGTGCGGCTCTCGGTGTAGAGGTCGCGCGCCGCGGGCCCCTGCTCGCGCGGGCCGATACTCGAGGCTTTGCTCCCGCCGAAGGGGGCGTGCAGGTCGACGCCCGAGGTTGGCGCGTTGGTGCGCACCAGGCCCGCCTCGAGGCGGGTCATGAGCGGCAGGGCGGCGCCCAGGTCGCGCGTGAACACCGCCGCCACCAGCCCGTAGCGCACGCCGTTCGCCAGCGCCACCGCCTCGTCTGCGCTCGACGCGCGCAGCAGCGCGGCGACCGGCGCGAACACCTCCTCCTGCGCCAGCACGTCTCGGGGATCGGCGACCTCCACGAGCGTGGGTTGCAGGTGGTAGCCCGGCCCCGGCCCCCGGGCACCGCCGGCCAGCACGGTCCCACCCGTGCGCTCGAGTGCGCCGAGGGCGGCATCCAGCGCCTCCTGCTCGATCACCGGCCCCACCATCGTGGCCTCGTCGGCGGGGTCGCCGGCCGGCAGGGCCGCGATCGCCTCCACCAGCGCGTCCCGCAGCTCGTCGTACAGCGGCGCCTCGACGATCACCCGGCTGGTGGCGGTGCACTTCTGACCGGCATAGCCGTAGGCCGCCTGGGCGATCGTTGCCGCCGCGGCGGCGGGATCGGCGTCGGCGAGCACGATCGAGGGGTTCTGACCGCCCATCTCGCACTGCACCGCGGCGCCGCGGCCGGCGGCGCGTCCCGCGACCTCGTGGCCCGCCTCTACCGACCCGGTGAAGGACACCGCCGCAACCTCGGGATGCGACACCAGAAAAGCGCCGGTCTCGGCGTCCCCGTGGACCACCGCGACCACGCCGTCGGGCAGATGCGAGCGCAGGATCCCGACGAGGGCCTCGGCGGTGGCCGCGGCCTGTGGCGCCGGCTTGAGAACCACCCCGTTGCCGAACCCCAGCGCCGGCGCGGCCTTCCACGACGGGATGGCCAGCGGGAAGTTCCACGGCGTCACGAGGGCGCACACGCCGCGCGGCCGGCGCCGGGTGAGCAGCCACGAGCGGCCGTCGGCCGAGGGGTAGGTCTCGCCTTCGGGAGCGAGGGCCTGCTGGGCGAAGTAACGGAAGATCCCCACGGTGCGGGCGACCTCGCCGCGCGCCTCGGTCGCCGGCTTGCCGACCTCGTGGACCATGAGGTCGGCAAGCTCCGCCGCCGCCTGCTCGACCTCGGCGGCGATCGCGTCGAGGGCCGCCGCGCGCCGAGGGGCCGGTGTCGCGGCCCATGCCGGCTGTGCCGCACGGACCGTGGCGACCGCTTCGTCGACCCCGTCGGGCCC
>CADDZG010000164.1 GCA_902812355.1 Actinomycetota bacterium
CCTCGGCGACGAGCTCGGGCTGCTGCGGGGTTCGCTGTACGCCCACATCGGTTCCAAGGAGGAGCTGCTCTACGACGTCGTCGACCAGGGGGCGGAGCGCTTCCTCGCCCGGGCGCGGGCGGCGGCCCGCCGCCCCGGCAGCGCGGCGCAGCGGCTCACCGATCTCGTGGTGGGCCACATCGAGACCGCGGCCGAGCACCTCGATGCGGCGACCGTCTTCCTCAACGAATGGCGCTATCTGTCCGAGCCGCGCCGCGACGCGATCCGGGCCAAGCGCGACGCCTACGAGGCCCTGGTGCGCGAGGTCGTGGCCGACGGCGTGCGCTCCGGCCAGTTCCGCTCCGACCTCGACGTCGCCTTCGCCGCGCGACTGGTGCTGTCGGCGGGTAACTGGACCTATACCTGGTACCGGCCCGACGGGCCGCTGACCCCGAGCGAGATCGGATCACTCTTCGCACGGCTGATGATCGAGGGCTTCGCCGCCCGGCGGGCCCCGGGAGGGGAGGGAGCATGACCTACGAGGACCGACTGGAGGCGTTCAACGCCCGCATCGAGGCCGGCGACAAGATCGAGGCCGAGGACTGGATGCCCGACGATTACCGTGCCGGAGTGCTCAAGTTCATCGAGATGCACGCCAACTCGGAGATCATGGGCGCGATCCCCGAGCGCGAGTGCCTGCCGTCGGCCCCCAGCCTGCAGCGCAAGATGTCCCTGTGCGCCAAGATCCAGGACGAGGTCGGCCACTCCCAGCTGCTGTACCGCGTCGCGGAGGACCTCGGCAAGAGTCGCGAGGCGATGTACGAGGACCTCGTCAACGGGCGCAGCAAGTTCCACAACGTGTTCCACTACCCGACGCGTCACTGGGGCGACGCGGCGCTGATCGGTTGGCTGATCGACGGTGCCGCGCTGGTGACGCAGGCGAGCCTGCTGGACTCCTCCTACGCGCCCTACACCAGGGTGCTCAAGCGCATCTGCGCCGAGGAGCAGCTGCACCTGCGACACGGCGAGTACATAACGCTCGAGCTCGCGCTCGGCACCGAGCACCAGCGCTGGATGTTCCAGGACGCGCTGAACCGGTGGTGGCTGGCGATCATCCACTTCTTCGGCCCCCGCTCCAACCCAGACAAGGATCTGCTTCTGCGCTGGAAGGTCAAGACGCGCACCAACGAGCAGCAGCGCGAGGAGTTCCTCGACCGCTACGTCCCCAAGGTCCTGGAGCTCGGTTTCACCTTCCCCGACCCGGTGCCGTACTACGACGACACCACCGGACACTGGGCGGTACGCGAGGAGGACATCGACTGGGCCCCGCTGGAGGCGATAAAGCGCAACGAGGGACCCGAGACTGCCCGCCGCCTCGAGTGGCGTCGCCGCATCTACGAGGATCACCGCTGGGTGCGCGAGACGCTCGCCGAAGCTGCGCTACACGCCGCCTGAGGGAGGGGCGCCATGGAGATCTACGAGGTCTTCCGGCGGGCCGGGCACAAGGATCCCTTCGAGCACGTGGGGGCGGTGACCGCTCCGGATCCCGAGCTGGCGCTGTTGATGGCCAAGGAGTGCTTCTTCCGGCGCGCCGAGGGCGAGCACCTGTGGGTCGTGCGGCGGCGGGACATCCACTCGCTCAAGGACGAGTCGTTGCTGCGGCTGCCCGAAGGCAAGGAATACCGCTTCCCGCACGCCTATCGCGACGTGATCACCCTGCGCAAGCGTGCCCGTGAACGCAGCGCTACCCCGGTGGAGGCGTCGTGAGCGCGGCCCTCGCCCCCGTCGTGCTGGCGCTCGCCGACGACGAGCTGGTGCTCGGACACCGGCACTCGGAGTGGACCGGGTTCGGCCCCCACATCGAAGAGGACATCGCGTTCTCGTCGATAGCGCAGGACGAGATCGGTCACGCGACCGCCTACTACCGGCTCGTCGCCGCCCACACCGGCGACGATCCCGACCGCCTGGCGCTCGGGCGCGCCCCGAGCGAGTACCGGCACGCGATCGTGTGCGAGCGGCCCAACGGCGACTGGGCCTACACCCTCACCCGCCACTGGCTGTACGACCACGCGGACTCTCTGCGGCTCGCGTCGCTCGCCGAGTCCAAGCACGCCGACCTCGCCGCCCTGGCCGCCAAGATGCGGCGCGAGGAGCGCTACCACCTCCTGCACGCCGATGCGTGGCTCGAACGCATCGCGCGTGGCCCGGTCGAGGCACGCCGGCGGATCATCGACGCGCTGACGATCGCGTTCGACGAGGCGCTCGGGCTCTTCGAACCGCTGCCCGAAGAGGGGGACGCGCTCGCCGAGGGGATCCTGCCCGAGCCGTCCGAAACGCTGCGGGCGCGCTTCATGGACGAGATGTCGGCTCGGCTCGAACGCCTCGAGCTGCCCCGCTCGGTGCAGGGGCGGGCGGCGGAGACTGCCGAGTTCATAGCCTCGTCCTCGGGTGACTTGATCGCCGGGGACGAAGCCGGCGACGGGGTCGATCGGCCGGGTGCCGCTCTGGGGGGCCGGCGGGGGCGCCACGGCCCCGACTTCGACTCCCTGTGGGAGGTCATGACCGCCACCTACAGGGCCGACCCGGGAGCATCGTGGTGAGCGCGACCGTCGCCGACGTCGTCGACGCCCTCGCCGGGGTCAAGGACCCCGAGATCCCGGTCGTGTCGGTGCTCGACATGGGCATGATCGGCGACGTGGCGGTGGAGGGCGAGCACGCGCGCGTCGTCGTGCTGCCGACCTTCACCGGATGCCCGGCGATCGACGTGATCCGCTCCGACGTCGCCGAAGCCGTCGCGCGCGTCGACGGCATCGCGTCGGTGAGCGTCGAACTCAGCTACGAGCCGCCGTGGACGCCCGATCGCATAAGCCCGGAGGGCCGGGCCAAGCTGCGGGACTTCGGGCTCGCGCCGCCGTCGTCCGCGCGGCCGGTGATGATCGCCGACATCGGGCTGCCGTCGGAAGCCACCTGCCCGTTCTGCGGCAGTACCGACACGCGCCCCGACAGCATGTTCGGACCCACCCCCTGCCGGGCCCTCTACTACTGCAACTCCTGCCGCAATCCCTTCGAGCAGTTCAAGCCGGTCTGAGACCCGCCTGAGCAGGCAGGATTCACCACTCGCCGCGCCGAACCATCAGCCATGGCCCGTGGCGGGCCGTCCCCGCCGGCTGCGGTAGTGGAGGCAACCATGACGAGAGCACCGATCGCCACCTGCGTCGCGGTCGCGTGCGCCGTCCTCGTGGCGCTCGCGACGACCCCGGCCCCCGCCGGCGCGACCGCGCCTGCGACCTATGCGCTGTCCGGCAGCGGCTCGGGTCTCGAGCTCTCCTTCCAGGGACAGGGCGTGACCCTCGGCGCCGCGGTGTCCTCGGGCGACTCGACCCCGCAGGCGCACGGCGCGGCCTTTGGTCAGTGCGAGGTCCTGGGAAGCAACCCGAGCCCCGGCGATCTGCCCTGCACCGGGTCGACGGGCGAGACGTCTTCCTATCCCGGCCATCCCGGCGACGCCCGCTCGACCTGCGCATCCCCGGCGTTGCCCCCGCAGCTCGCCGGCGTGCTCGACGTGCGCATCGCCTGCGGGCGTTCGTCCTCCGCGGCACGCGCCGGGGCGCCGGTGACGACCAACTCCGCGCGCGTGGCGCAGGTCACACTCGACACAGACCTCAGCAGCCTGTCCCCGCAGCTGCAGGCCGCCAAGGACCAGGTCGCGTCCCAGCTGCAACAGATCTTTAAGCAGGTCCCCAACGATCAGCTCCAGAACGCGCTCGACCAGCTCGCCGGCTCGCTCAAGGACAGCCAGGCGCTCGCGGCGACGCTGGGACCGGCGTCGTCCGACATCGCACCCGACGGCCGCTCGGTGACGGTGTCTTCGACCGCATCGGGCGCCCGGATCGGGGTGCTCGGCATCCCCCGCCTCGACCCCCAGGGCAACGTGGTGGCACCCGGCGACGCCTACCGCGACGGGTTGCTGCGCATAGAGATCGGACCGGCCTCCGCCCGGGCCGGGGTGCGCCCGGGCGGAGGGAGCGCGGCGGCGCGCGCCGCCGCGGCGGTGGTCACGGTCCAGGTGCGCGACATAACCAAGACCACGCCGAGCTACCGGACGATCTCCGTAGCCCCCGGCCAGAGCCAGACGCTCTTCGCCGGTACCCCGCTCGAGTCGACGATCACCGCGGCGCGCGCCTCCCGCAAGGTCACCGCGACGTCGGCGGTGGCGGCATCGGACTCGGTGCGCCTCGACCTGCTCAAGGGGGTCCAGGGTGGGATCCACCTCGCGCTCGGACGCGCCACCGCAGCCGCCGGGGTGCGCCCGGCTCCCCAGGCACCGGCGCCACCGGAGGCGGCCCACCACAAGGAGCTGCCCTACACCGGGGGGCCGGATCTCACCCTGCCGGGCGCCGCTCTGCTCGCGGGGGCCCTGATCCTGCTGGCGCTGCGGCGGCTGGCGGCCCGATAGGAGGCAGACGGTGCGCAGACCGTCGCTTAGAACGATGCGACGGGCGCTCAGCGCCGCCGCTGCGTTGCTGGCGCTCGCGGGGGCCGGTCTGATCGCCTATCCCTTCGCCACCGATCTGTGGGCCGGGCACCTCCAGGACCGTCTCGCGCACGAGCTGGCGTCGTCCAAGCACACCTACGCCCGCGGGCACATCCACACCGGCGATCCGCTCACGCGCCTGCAGATACCCAAGCTCGGCGTCGACGTGATAGTCGTCCAGGGCACGACCCCGGCGGCGCTGCAGGCGGGGGCCGGCCACTACCCCTCGACGCCGCTGCCGGGCCAAAGAGGCAACGTTGCGATCGCCGGGCACCGCACCACCTACGGCAGGCCCTTCAACCGCATCAACGAGCTCCGCCCGGGCGACGCGATCATCCTCACCACCCCGGTGGGCCGCTACGTCTACCGGGTCCAGCGCCCGCCCTGGGTGGTGCGGCCGTGGGACTGGTCGCCGATCCGCCGTTACCCGCGCCACGGGCGCTTCCTCACGCTGAGCTCGTGCTACCCGGAGGGCAGCGCGGCCTACCGCATCGTCGTGCGCGCCCGCCTGGTGCGCGGGACGAGCGTGGCCGCGGCGGAGGGGGAGCGCGTGAGGGGCGCCATACCGGCCGCGGTCGCGCTGTGCGCGGCGCTGCTGGCCGGGTCGGGCGTACCGGCGGCCCGGGCCGCCGGGCTCGGGACCCCCCAGGTCGGCCTCTCGGGGCCCGATCCCT
>CADDZG010000165.1 GCA_902812355.1 Actinomycetota bacterium
CCCGAGGTCCGAGGCCGCGCCGGACGCGGTGTGCAGCCGCTCCGCCACCGCCCCCACGGCGCGCGCCAACCCGTCCTGATCGATGTGGAAGTTGGACAGCACGGCGCCGCGCGATGTGTCGGCCGCGACGACCACCAACGGGGTGCGTGCCTTGGCCGCCTCGGTCACCGCGGTGAGGGCGTTGGTCAGGCCCGGCCCCTGGTGCACGGTGGCCACGCCCACCGCTCCGGACACGCGCGCGTAACCGTCGGCCATGGCCACCGCGGCGCACTCGTGGCGCGCCGCGATAAAGGTCGCCCCGGCTTCGGCGAGGGCCGCGGTGATGCGGAAGTTGCCGCTGCCCACGAGCCCGAAGAAGTGGCGCACGCCGCTCAGGGCGAGAGACGTGCCGAGCCACGTGGCGACGTCCGGCACCGCCTGCGGCACGGCCCGTACCCGCTCGCCGATCGCCTCCGCCTCGCTCACGCCGCGCAGTCTAGCCGGGCGCCTGCGCGGCCCCCGTGGATCCCGCCCGGGCGGCCCGGCACCTCCGTATACGTATGATGAATAGGTCGAATCGCCGTGGCGTCTGGGGGTGAGATGGCGCGGCCCGAGCTGCGCACCGAGGTCGGGATCGTGGGGGCCGGGCCCGCGGGACTGGTGCTGGCGCACCTCTTGCACCTCGAGGGGGTGTCCTCGATCGTGCTCGAGGCCCGCAGCCGCGACTACGTCGAACAGCGCGTGCGCGCCGGCGTCCTCGAGCAGCGCACCGCCGACCTCCTCGCCGCCACCGGCGTGGGCGAGCGCATGCGGCGCGAGGGGCTCGTGCATCACGGCATCGAGCTACGCGTGCGCGGCCGCGGCTGCCGGATCCCCTTCGACGAGCTCACCGGGCAGGGCATAACGATCTACGGTCAGCAGGAGGTGGTGAAGGACCTGATTGCGGCCCGGCTGGCGGCCGGCGGTGAGATCCTCTTCGGGGTGCAAGATGTGGTCCCTTCGCACTTCGACGGCGACGAGCCGCGCATCCGCTTCCGCCACGACGGAGAGGAGCACGTGCTGCGCTGCGATTTCATCGCCGGTTGCGACGGCTTCCACGGCGTATGCCGCGACGCCGTGCCGGCCGGGGCGTTGCGCTTCCACTCCCGGCACCACCCCTTCGCGTGGCTCGGGATCCTCGCCGCGGTGGCACCGTCGACCGAGGAGCTGATCTACGCGTGGCACGACCGCGGCTTCGCGCTGCACAGCATGCGCAGCCCGCAGCTCAGCCGCCTCTACGTGCAGTGCGACCCGCACGACGATCCCAACGCCTGGCCCGACGAACGCATCTGGGAGGAGCTGCGGCTGCGCCTGGGGCGCGAAGGTTGGGTACTAAACGAGGGGCCCGTGGTGGAAAAGGGCATCACCGAGATGCGCACGTTCGTCACCGAACCGATGCAGTACGGCCGCATGTTCCTCGCCGGCGATGCCGTGCACATCGTGCCGCCGACCGGGGCCAAGGGCCTCAACCTCGCGGTTGCCGACGTGCGCGTGCTCGCCGAGGCGCTCGTCGCCCACTACCGCAAGGGCGACGACTCGCTGCTTGCCGCCTACAGCGACAACTGTCTGCCGCACGTGTGGCACACGCAACGCTTCGCGTGGTGGATGACCTCGCTGCTGCACCGTTTCCCCGACGACGACGGCTATCGCGCCGCGCTGCAGCTCGCCGAGCTCGACTACGTGACGAGGTCGCGCGCCGCGGCCACCACCCTGGCCGAGAACTACGTCGGTTCGGAACGGGTGGTGCCCCTGTGACCTCCGACACCGCCCGCCGCGCCGCCGAGTTCGTCGCCTTCGCCCGCGCCCACAGCCCGCTCATGCGGGCGCGTCTCGGGCCGGGTGAGGCCGTGCCGCTGCATGAGGTCCCGCCGCTCACCAAGCGCGAGCTGATAGAGGATCAGATGCTGCATCCGCCCCTGGGTACCAACCTCACCCGGCCCCCGCACCTCTACGTGCGGGTGCACCAGACCAGCGGCACCACCGGCCCTCCGCTCAAGGTGCCCGAGACCGCCGCCGACTGGCGCTGGTGGGGGCGCGGCCTGGCGCGCTGCTTCCGGGCGGCCGGGATCGGCCCGGGGGACCGCGTCGCGCTCGCCTTCTCCTTCGGCCCTCACGTGCAGTTCTGGGCCGCGGTCGAGGGTCTGCGCTCGGTCGGGGCCATGGCGCTGCCGCTCGGAGGCATGACCTCGCTGCAACGCTTGCAGATGATCGCCGCGCTGGAGGCGACCGCGCTGATGTCGACCCCGTCCTACGCGCTGCGCCTCGCCGACGTCGCCCGGCGGGAGGGACTCGAGGCCGCGCTGGCAACCGTGCGCGTCGTGCTGTGCACGGGCGAGCCGGGCGGGTCGCTGCCGACCGTGCGGGCGCGCATTGCCGAGACCTACGGGGCCGCATGCCTCGATCACGCCGGGCTCACCGAGGTCGGCCCCTTCGGTCTGCCGTGCTCCCACGGCGGCCTCCACGTCGACGAGGACGCGTTCGCCTGCGAGATCGTCACCGAGGATCTGCAGCCGGTGGCGGAGGGCGAGCAGGGCGAGCTCGTGCTCACCCCGCTCGAGCGGCTCGGCTTCCCGGTGCCGCGCTACCGCACCGGGGATATCGTCGTGGCCACGTCAGAGACGTGCCCGGCCGGCCACCGCGGGCGTTGGCTGCCCGGCGGCATCGTCGGCCGCGCCGACGACATGGTCGTCATTCGGGGCATGAACGTGTACCCGTCGGCGATCGAGGAGGCGGTGCGTCAGGTCTCGCCCACCGGGGCCTTCCGCATCACCTTCTACACCGAGGCGGGCCTGGACCAGATCAAGCTCGAGGTCGAGCTCGGGGACGCCGTGGCCCTGCGCCGTCTTCAGGAGGCGATGCGCGCCCGGCTCGGGCTGCGCGTGCGGGTGGTGCCGGTGGCGCCGGGCGCGCTGCCGGGTTCCGACGGCAAGGCCCGGCTCGTGGTCGACGAGCGCGTCAGGGGGGAGGGGCGGTGAGCGAGCGGGCGCCCGGCCGGGCGAGCGAGGAGGTGGCGCGCGAGATCCAGCGCCGGATCCAGCGCGAGCGCCTCGAGCCGGGAGATTTCCTCGGCCGCGAGGAGGAGCTCGCCGCGGACTTCGGGGTCAGCCGGCCGACCCTGCGCGAGGCGCTCAGGCTGCTTGGAGGGGCGCGCCTCGTGAGCGCGCAGCGGGGGCCGGGCGGGGGCATCTTCATCGCTCGCACGGCCGAGCAGGGGATCGACCGCAGCCTCAGCGACACGATCGCCCTCATGCTCGAGACCGAGTCGGTGACCCTCGACGAGCTGCTCGAGGCGCGCGTGATGCT
Source organism: Actinomycetota bacterium (assembly GCA_902812355.1). GTDB lineage: Bacteria > Actinomycetota > CADDZG01 > CADDZG01 > WHSQ01 > CADDZG01. The sequence goes on from CADDZG010000165.1 coordinate 3,322, forward strand.
CGAGGTACCGATGGCGGGAGCCGCCGCCTACCTCGCCGACGACGACACCTTGGAGGAGATCCGCGCCGCGATCGCGTTCGCGGAGAGCGCCGCGCCCGACGATCTCGCCGCGCTGGGGGAGGCCGACGCACGCGTGCACCGGGCCCTCGCCGCAGTCGGCAACCGGGTGGTGCGCGCCCTCACCGGGTGGATGCTCGAGGTCCTGCAGCCGGCCCTCGCCGAGGCGGTCGGCGATGCCGTGGTCCCGGCCGCGGTGGTGTCGCATCACCGGGCCCTGCTGAGGGCGCTCGAGCGCGGCGACGCGGCGGCGGCGGAACGAGCCATGAGGGACCACCTCGAATACATGCGCGATGTCTTGCGACTGGCGGAGGGAGGCTGAGACGTGACCGGAACAGGTGACGGGCGCACGGCGCCGGCGGGCGACGTGATCGGCTACCGCAGGGACGAGGGCGCCCACCCTCCCTACCTGTACCCGGACTACGTCGGCACGCGCCGGCGCGCGCCCGACCGTCCGCTGGTGGTGGTGCCGCACACGCTCAGCGAGATCACCGGCCCCCTCTACGGGCACTCCTCGATCGGCGAGCTCGATCACGATCTCACCCGCCAGCACGCCGGCGAGCCACTCGGGCAGCGCATCATCGTGCACGGGCGCGTGCTCGACGGCGACGGACGCCCGGTGCCCGACGCGCTGATCGAGGTGTGGCAGGCCAACGCCGCCGGGCGCTATGCGCACGAGGTCGACGATCATCCCGCGCCCCTGGACCCCAACTTCAGCGGTGCCGGACGCTGCCTCACCGGGTCCGACGGGCGCTTCGAGTTCATCACGATCAAGCCCGGCGCCTACCCGTGGAAGAACCATCCCAACGCGTGGCGTCCGGCCCACATCCACCTGTCGATCTTCGGACGAGCCTTCGTCACCCGGCTGGTGACCCAGATGTACTTCCCCGGCGATCCGCTGTTCGACCAGGACCCGATCTTCAACTCGGTGCGGGACCCGCGCGCCCGCGCCCGGCTGGTCAGCACCTTCGACCCCGAGCGCACCGTGCCCGAATGGGCGCTTGCCTATCGCTTCGACATCGTGCTGCGGGGGCGCGACGCCACCCCGATGGAGGCGTGATCGTGCCCGGCATCACGCCTTCGCAGACCGTCGGACCCTTCTTCCACGTCGCCCTGCCGGCCTACGCCGGTCCCGAGCTCGTGGCCCCCGACGTGCCCGGGGCCGTGCGCATCGAGGGCGTGCTGCGCGACGGTGCCGGCGAACCGGTGCCCGACGGCATGGTCGAGGTCTGGCAGGCGCACCCGTCGGGGCGTTACGACCATCCCGAGGACCCGCGTACCGACCTGCCGCTGACGCCGGGCTTCACCGGGTTCGGGCGCTGCGGCACCGACGCCCAGGGCCGCTTCGCGTTCGTCACGCTCAAGCCCGGTTGTGTGCCGGGTCCCGGGGGCTCGATGCAGGCCCCGCACATAGAGGTGGCGGTGTTCGGGCGCGGTCTGCTCAAACAGCTCTTCACGCGCCTGTACTTCCCCGACGAGGCGAAGGCCAACGCCGCCGACCCGGTGCTGGCGCTGGTGCCGGCGGAGCAGCGGCACACGCTGGTGGCCGCCGCCGGGGAGGGCGTGCTGCGCTTCGACATCACCCTCCAGGGCCCGGATCAGACCGCGTTCTTCGATGTCTGAGCTCTTCGGGCCACTGTTCGTGCCCGATGAGCTGCGTGCGGCGCTGTCGGGACGCGCGTGGGTGCGTGCGCTGCTGCGGGCCGAGGCGGCTCTGGCCGCGGCCGAGGCCTGGGC
>CADDZG010000166.1 GCA_902812355.1 Actinomycetota bacterium
ATGGACGGCCGGCCGGGTGCCGGCGCAAGTCCCGAGCTCGTGCCCGGCGCAGCTGCGGCAGCGGCGGGGATCGCTACAGCGGTGCAACGGGAGGACGTCGCGCAGGGCATCGATCAGCTCGTGCACGGCACGGCGAGACCCGAAGGGGCCGAGGCAGAGGTCGCGCTCGCCGCGGGTCCGGGCTGCGACCACGCGCCCGGGCCCGCGCTCTGGGCGGATCCGCAGGTACCACTGCCGTGGGTGGGCCTTGCCCGAACGGTTGAAGGGGGGAGCGGCGGCGGCGATCGCCCGGGCCTCGGCGACCTCGGCGTGCAGCAGGGTCGGATGCGTCTCGTGGTCGATCCGCTGCGTCTGTCGCAGGAGGTCGGCGATGCCGCGCCGGCGGTCGCCGTAGAAGTAGGAGCGGACCCGGGTCCGCAGATCGCTCGCTTTGCCTACGTACAGGACGCGATCGCCGTGGCCGAGGAAGCGGTACACGCCCGGCCCCCGAGGGAGCTCGGCGGCGAGCGAGATCTTGGCGAAGGTGCGGTCGATCCGGGCCCGGGTGATCGCCAGGAGGTCCTCGAGCGTGGTGACGCCGTAACCCGAGACGCGCTCGATCAGGTGGTGCAGGACGTCGATCGTCGCCAGCACGTCCGGGTAGGCGCGGTGGGAGGGGCGGTGGGGGCAACGTAGGTGGGCCGCGAGGGTTGCGAGCCGGTGATTGGGCGTTTCCCCCGCGAGGATCCGCCGGGCCAGCGCGGCCGTGTCCACGACCCGGTTGCCCAGGTGCTCGTAGCCCAGGCGGCGCAGCGTGGCGTCGATGAAGCCGAGGTCGAAACGGGCGTTGTGGGCGACGATCACCCCGCCGCCGACGAACTCGACGAGGGACGGCAGGACCGCCTCGATCGGTGGGGCTCCGGCGAGGAGGTCGTCGGAGATGCCGGTGAGCAACCGGATCGGCGCCGGCACCGGCACCCCCGGGTCCACCAGGGTCTGCAGCGACGCCTCGATCACGCCGCCGCGCACGCGCGCCGCGGCGACCTCGGTGATGCGATCGCCGTGCGGGCTCCCCCCCGTGGTCTCCAGGTCCAGCACGCAGAAGGTGACGTCCACCAGCGGGGTGCCGAGCTCGTCGAGGCTGCGCTGCGCCAGCATCGCAACGAAGGATACGAACATACGTTCGCCCAGGGCAAGGATTCGGGGGGCGCCTGGGCGCTCGCGGGCTTAGTGTTGGGGGCCATGGTTGAAGACGTCTCGGGGACCCTGCGGCGGCTGCCCGAAGGAGCGAACGACGACGTCGAGCGGACCCTCACGGTGCTGCGGCGCGAATCGGAGATCGCCCACGTCCTGCTCGGCCTGTCGGCCGCGTTGGCCGAGGTGAAGACGGTGCCGGAGACCCTCGAGCTCGGTGCCCAGATGCTGCCCGGGCTGTTCGGGGCCCAGCGGTGCTGCGCGGTGGTCGCCGCCGGCGCCAGGCTCGCCCTCGTGGCCCAGCGCGGCTACGGCGAGGACGAGGTGGAGCGCATCAGGCGCGAGGCCGCGGCTCCCGAGGGCCTTCCGCTGTTGAGGTCGGCGATGGCGTCGGGCGAGCTCGTGTTGATCCCCGACGGGGAGGAGGACGACAGGCTGGCCGGCACCGCGCTGTGCGGCTCCCATCCCGGTGCGTTCATCGCCGTGCCCCTGGCGGCGCGCGACCACAGCTTCGGTGCGATCGGGATCGTCTTCGACCGGCCGCGGGCGTTCCAGCACCGCGACGTCACGCTCGCCCGCGGCATCGCCCGCCAGCTCGCGGTGGCGCTGTCCAACGCCCGCCAGTTCGGGCTGCTGCAGCAGCTGCGCCACCACGGTCTGGCGATCGCCTCGCGCCTGCGACTCGACGCGGTCATCGGCGAGGTGGCGCGCGCCGCCGCCGCGCTCGTGGATGCCGACGCCGGCGCCTTCTACTTCCTCGATCCCAGCCGGCGCACGCTGCTCACGGCCGGGGCGCACGGGCGCGCCCCCGAGGTCGCCGCGCCCTTTGCCCGGCTCGACGCCACCTCGGCCCCGTGGAGCCACCTGCTCGAGGACGTCGCCGTCGAGTCGAGCGTCGTCGGCGACGACCCGGTGACCGCGGTCGCGGCTGCGGTTCCGAGCCCCGGCGCGGCCCTGCTCGGCGCGGTCGTCGTCTTCTACGACCGCGACACCGCGGTCGCCGGCGATCACATCGAAGCGCTGTCGGTCCTGGCCGCCCACTCCGGCATGGCGATCGAGAACGCGCAGCGCTTCGAGCGCCAGCGCCGCGTCACGCGCAGCCTCCAGGAGGGGCTGCTGGTGACCGACATGCCGCGCGTCGAGAACTGCGACATCGGAACCGTGTACCAGCCTGCCAGCGGCGAAGCCGACATCGGCGGGGACTTCTTCGACGTCTTCGAGCTCTCCGACGGGCGTCTCGCGATCGTGGTCGGCGACGTCTCGGGCAAGGGGGCCGAGGCGGCGGCGCTCACCGCCATGGCGAAGTACATGCTGCGCGCCTTCGCGCTGCGCGACCCTGCGCCGTCGGTGGTGCTGCACGAGCTCAACAACGCTCTCGCACAGGGTCTCAGCGAGGACCGTTTCGCGACCCTCGTGTACGCAACCTTCGATCCGAACTCCGGGGAAGGGACGGCTGCCAGCGCCGGTCACCCGGCACCGTTGGTGCGGCGCGGGGACAGCGGAGAGGTCGAGACCCTGGCGGTGGAGGGTCCTTTGATCGGGGCCTTCGAGGGGCAGACCTTCGAGGCGACGCGCTTCACCCTCGCTCCCGGTGACGTCTTGGTGGCGTTCACCGACGGGCTGATCGACGTGCGCGCCGGCGGCGACCTCTACGGCGTCGACAGGGTGCGCGAGTCCCTCGCCCGCCACGGTAAGGCGCCGGTGGACCGCCTGGTGCAGAACATGCAGCGCGACGCCCTCGCCTTCGGGGCACCTTCCGACGACATGGTCGTGTTCGCGGTGGCGCGGCGGTGAGCCACACGATCTACCGCTGCGACGCCTGCGGCAACCGGACCCGCTTCGATGTTTACGAATCCAAGCGGGTGCGGGTCTTCCAGCACTTCACCCTGGGCGGCGACATGACCATCGAGGAGGAGGAGGTGCTCGACCGGGCCGTCGAGCGCGTCGTGTGCAGGTGGTGCGGGTCGAGCACGGCGGTCGTGGCCGCTTCCCCGGAGGCCTCGGCGTGAGCGGTGTGCCCCCGGGCCCCCTACAGGGGTTGCGCGTCCTCGACCTCACCCGCTTGCTGCCGGGCGGCTACGCGACCCTGCTGCTCGCCGACCTCGGTGCCGACGTGATCAAGATCGAAGAGCCGGGGCGCGGGGACTACGTACGCGCCATGCCGCCCGCGGCCGGAGCCCATTCGGCGCCGCACGTCGCGCTGAACCGCAACAAGCGTTCCGTAACGCTCAACCTGCGCGCCCCGCGTGCCCGCGAGCTCTTCCTCGCGCTCGCCGACACCGCAGACGTCGTGATCGAGTCGTTCCGGCCCGGCGTCATGGACCGGCTCGGGGTCGGCTACGAGGTGCTACGGGCGCGCAACCCGCGCCTGATCTACTGCGCCATCACCGGATACGGGCGGGACGGGCCGCGCGCCGCCGAGGCCGGCCACGACATCAACTACATCGGATATTGCGGACTGCTCGACGTCAACGGCGAGCCGGGGTCGGGGCCGGTCGTTCCGGGGGTGCAGGTGGCCGACCTCGCCGGCGGCGGCATGGCGGCGGTGATCGCGATCCTCGCCGCCGTGCACCGGCGCGACGTCACCGGGCGCGGCGATCTCTGCGACGTGTCGATGACCGACGGAGCGGCCTCGTGGCTGCTGCTGCTGACGGCGTCCTACGCCGCTACCGGGGAGCCGCCGCGCCGTGGTGAGACGCCGCTTTCGGGGGCCTATCCCTGCTACCGCGTGTATCCGGCGGCCGATGGCTACGTCACCGTGGGAGCGCTCGAGCCGCGCTTCTGGGAGCAGCTGTGCGACGCACTCGGCCGGCCCGATCTCGTGGGCGACGCCTACGCCACCGGGGCACGACGAGACGAGGTCGTGGCCGAGCTGAGCGCGATCTTCTCCCGGCGCACGCGCGCCGAGTGGGCCGAAACGTTCGCCGGCCGCGACGCCTGCGTCGGCCCCGTCAACGACCTCGTCGAGGCGCTCGCCGATCCGCAGCTGCGGCGGCGCGCGATGTTCGTCGACACCGAGGTCCCCGGCGTCGGCCGGTGGATCGCCACCGGTAACCCGATCCGGCTGCACGACGCGCCGGGGAGGATCGACCGGTTGCCGCCTCCCCGTCTCGGCGAGCACACCGCTCAGGTGTTGAGCGAGCTCGGTGTCGGCGAGGGTGAGCTCGGGGAGCTCGCCGCCGCCGGCGCCCTGTGAGTGGACCTGCCCGACGACGTCGCCGCGAGCCTGACGCGCGCGCTGGCGGCGTTCGTGCGCGCCACCCCCGCCGCGCAGCTGCCACCCGCTCTGCGGCCCGTACGCAAGGTCACTCACCCCCGGGCGCTGTCCCGGTTCCGGGAGGTACTGCTCGGGGCCCTCGAGGACGATGCGCTGCGAGCCCGCGTTGCCGGCTGGCTCGACGAGCACCCGCCGCTGCAGGGAAGGGACGCAGAACTGCTGAGGGTCGCATGCGAACGACCCGAGGGCTGGGAAGAAGTCCTCGCCCCGCGCCGTGAGCCGCAGAAGCAGCCGGCTCCGCAGCAGTCCGAAGAGGTCGAGCGGCTGGCGCGCCAGCTCGAGGAAGAGCGCCGCTACGCCCGCAAGGCGCGCCGTGAGCTCGCCGACGAGCGCAGGGAGCGTGCCCGCGATGCAGCCCGGTACGACGCCGAGATCAAGCGCATCCAAACATGCCTGGAGCGGACGCGCGCGGAGCTCGACGCGCAGCGGGAGCGAGCGGAGCTCGCCGAGCGGGAGCGCGCCGAGGCCCAACGCGCGCTGCAGCGGGAGCAACGGCGCGCCCGGCGCGCCGCCGAGGACGCGGCCGCGGCTCACACCAGCCTCAAGGACAAGGTCAAGGGCCTCACCGCCGAGCGCACCCGGCTGCGCAAGGAGGTGGGCGAGCTGCGTGATCGCCTCGCCGCGGCGGGCGCGGCGCGCTGCCGGAGCGACCGGCCC
>CADDZG010000167.1 GCA_902812355.1 Actinomycetota bacterium
CACCCAGAGCACCCGGTCCACCCGGTCCATCCGGCGCACCCCGCACATCCGGCACACCCGGGGCACCCGGGCCACCCCGCACATCCGGCACACCCAGAGCACCCGGCCCACCGCGCAACGGGCCACCGGCACACGGCCCGCCCCCGGGGCCACCGGCACCACTGAGCGCGGGATCAGGCGAGTAACGAGCCGGGATCTGCCTCGCCTTCGGCGTAGCGGCGGGCGATCTCCTCCTGCAGGGCGTCGAGGATCTCCTGGACCCGCCGGCGACGCTGCGATACCTCCTGCTCGTGCGCACGCAGCGCGGCCAGCGCCGCCTCGACTTCGTCGCTGCCGAGCTCCCCAAGCCGGGCCAGCGTCTCCTCGCCGACCAGCTCCTCGACCCGACGACGCGGGATGTCGGCGTTGCGCGGCGTGGTCAGCACGGGCGCACGTTCGGGCAGCCCCTCTTCCCGCCGCCCACCCTCCGGCGCCAGTATCTCGGGCAGACGCTCGATCACAGGGTGTCTCGAGCGTCCGCCACGTGCCTCGAGCTCGGCCACGAGGATGTCGATGCGTGCTTGACACAGACGGCGCTCGAACGACAGCTCGTTCTCGGCCTCGCGGGCATCGTCCCGCAAACGGCGCAGCTCCTGCAGCGGCCGCTGCTGCGGCTGCGATGCGAAGTCCGGGTCCAGGACCCGCTCGGTGAGCCTGCGCTCGCGCTCGGACATGCCCGCTAAGGGTAACCCGCAGGACCCTCGACGACCCCGCAGCTACGATCTAAGCATGAGGGGCGTCGAGGACTACCTGGAGGAGATAAAGCGCCTCGAGGAGGACGGCGAGCGCACCACCGCGACCGTGCTCGCCCGCACCCTCGAGGTGTCGCTGCCGAGCGCGTCGGAGATGCTCAAGCGCCTGCGCAGCGAGGGCTACCTGGTGCGGGAGAAGGGCGGGGCCATCGTGCTCACGCCCGAGGGCCGGCGCCTCGCTCACACGATCCTGCGCCGCCATCGCTTGGTCGAGTGCCTGCTCGTCGACCTGCTCGGCATGGCGTGGTACGAGGTCCATTCCGAGGCCCACCGGATCGAGCACGCGATCTCCGCACGGGTCGAGGAGGCGATGGCCAAGGCGCTCGACTATCCCGACTACTGCCCTCACGGGCATCCGATCTGCCCGATCGACCTCCGCCGCACCCGCAAGCTGTCCGAGCTGACGCCGGGCGAGGGTGGGGAGATCGCCCAGATCTCAGAGGTCAAGGAGGACGTGCTCCCCTACCTCGACCAGCTCGGGATCCGGCCCGGGGTGAGCGTCACCGTCAAGGACATCGCGCCGCTGGAGGGTCCGATGACGGTGGAAACCGATGCCGGCTCGGCGTCCCTGGGGCGCGAGCTGGCTGCGCTGATCCACGTGACCGACGGGTCCTCGGATCCGCTGCCGTAGGCGCGCCCGCGCGGTCATCAGTCGGACGCGGTCAGCGGTCGATCGTGAAGGAGATGCGGTAGCCGACGAACGCCGCGGCCGCCGACACGAGGGTGGCGAGCAACGCCCTCGGACGCGAGATACGCGGCATGGCGATGAACGAGGTCACGGCATCGGACGCGTCGGACAGCATCCCCGCCTCGACCCAGCCGCGCGCCGGAGCCCCGTGCGACAGCGCGAACAGCGTGCCGGTTCCGATCGCGACGTCGCGGGCACCGAGGCCGCGCATCGCCATCGCGGCCTGGGGGTCGTCGCTGTCGTCCCCGGTCCACCCACGCGCAGCGCGACGCGGGGCCATCATCGCCAGCGCGCCGAGGCCGCAACGGGTCCACGCGAGGCCCCTGGCGACCGCTCGGGGGTCGGCGCGGTCTATCGCCTCGAGCGCCTTGTGCACCAGATCGGTAGCTGTATCAGCCATGTCCGAGCGCCTTTCTCACCAGTCGCCTGTCGTGCTCCCAGGCAAAGTCCAGCTCCTCCAGCTCGCCGGCGGTGACCCACCGGGCCGCGGCGACGTCGTCGGCCGGCTGCAGGTCCACCTCCCCCACGGGGTCGGCGACGAAACCAAGGGCCAGCACCCAGTCCCCCTCGGGCCCGTAGCGGTGCGGTACCGCCTGCACACAACGCTCGATCGAGGTGTCGACCTCGATGCCGAGTTCCTCGCGCACCTCCCGGCGCAGCCCCTCGACCGGGTCCTCCCCAGGCTGCAGGAACCCGCCGGGGATGTCGATCTCGCCCCGATGCGGCGGGCGAGCCCGGACCGTCACCAGCGCCCGTCCGTCCCGCACTATCGCCGCGCCCACGGTGGGGGCCGGGTTGCGGTACCACGCACGTCCGCAGGCGTTGCAGTGGGCACCGCCCTCGTGATCGTGCTCCTGGAGCCGGCTCCCGCAGGCCGGGCAGTAGCGGAACGGCTTCACCGGCGCCGGCCCCCGCCCTCGCGCGACGCAGGCGCGTGGACCCCCCGCTCGCCCTCCTCGTAGCGGGCGAGGGCATAGATCAGATCCGACACCCGGTTGATGTAGCGCAGGATCTCCGGGTCCGGCAGGCCTCCCGAGCGCTGCAGCGCCACCGCGGCGCGTTCGGCCCGCCGCACGATGCTGCGGGCAAGATCGAGGGCCGCCGCGCCGGGGGTCTCACCCGGCACGACAAAGACCCCGGGGACGGGATGCTTCTCCAGCAGCTCGTCGATCTCGCGCTCGAGACGCTCGGTCATGTCGGGGGTCACCTTGCTGACGCCCGGTTCGAGCTTGTGCTGGTTCGCCTCGGCGGTGGCGAGCTGGGCGCCGACCACGAACATCTCCCGCTGCAGGCGAAGCACTATCGACGCCACCGGCTCCACGAGGCCGGCGGCACGCGCGATGCCGAGCGCCGACACCGTCTCGTCGAGCGTGCCGTAGACGTGCGTACGGAGGTCGTCCTTGCCCACCCGGCCGCCGTAGAGCAAGCCCGTGGTGCCATCGTCCCCGCGCCGCGTGTAGATCCTCACGGCGGCCAACATACCCGTGGCGCGTCCGCCCGGCCCGAACCACCCGCTCGGGTCTCGCCGGGCCGGGGGTCACTCCCGCGCGTACGGCTGGCCGTCCGCCGCCGGGGGCCGTACCTGGCCGACCAGGCCGGCGACCGCGACGATCGTCGCGAGGTAGGGCAGCATCGTGAGGAAGTCTGACGGTATCGGCACGTTGAGCACCGACAGGGCGAACTGCAGTGCGTCGGTGAAGCCGAACAGGAAGGCTGCGGCCAGCGCCCCGAGCGGCTGCCAGCGCCCGAAGATCATGGCGGCGAGCGCGATGTAACCGAGCCCGGCGGTCATGTTCGGGGTGAACTGCCCGGTGCCGCCCACGGTGAACGCGGCCCCTCCGATGCCGGCCACTGCGCCCCCGACGATCACGTTGAGATAGCGGATCCGGGTGACGTTGATGCCGACGGTGTCGGCCGCTCGGGGATGCTCGCCCACGGCCCGCACCCGCAGGCCCCAACGCGTTCGAAAGAGCCCGATCTGCAGGGCGATCAGTACCCCGGCGGTGAGATAGACGAAGATCGTCTCGTCGAACAGCACGGGGCCGACGATCGGGATCTTGTCCAGCAGGGGAATGGCGATCGGGCGGAACACCGGAGGGCTGTTGAGCGTCGCCTGATTAGGGACCAGCACGCTGAGGTCGAAGAAGCTGGTGAGCCCGAGCGCAAAGGCGTCGATCACCACGCCCACGATGATCTGGTCGGCCGCATAGGTGATGGTGAGCAGGGCCAAAAGCGCTCCCACCAGCGCGCCCGACACCGCCCCGGCGACGAGGCCCAGCCACGGATCCTGGGTCGCGCTGGCGATCACCGCGGAGGTGAACGCGGCGACGAGGAACTGTCCCTCGATCGCGATGTTGATGACCCCCGACCGCTCGCACAGGACGCCGGAGAAAGCGCCGAGGGACAGCGGCACGGTCTCTATCAGAGAGGTCGACAGGATGTCTATGAAGTTGACCGAGCGGGACTGCCCGGCCCACGTGAGGAAGGCGAAGCCGAAGATCGCCAGCCCCAGGGCCAGGATCCCGTAGGCGTGGCGCTCGGTCCGGCGCAGCGCTTGCAGACCGCCGAGCGCGACGCATGCGATGCCGCACAGCAGCGCGGTGAGCGCCGAGGGGACCGCGAACGACGGGATCGGCACCGCCGGAGCCGCGCTGAGGTCGAAGCCGGTGGACGCCCCGGTGGGAACGCCGCGGGCGAAGACCCCGATCGTGAACAGGCCGGCGAGCACGAGCGTCACCGCGACGTTGCGGGAGCGGGCGCCGTACATCCCCCAGACGCGGGCGGTGACCGGTGTGGTTGCCATGGCTAGCTCGCCCACCCGCCGAAGATGCGGCCGGCACCGCCGACCCGTATCCGGTAGATCGTGCGGATGAGCCCGGGTGCGGCCACGAACAACACGATCACGGCCTGGATCACCTCGACGAGCTGCAGCGGGATCCCGGTGTCGACCTGCATCGCGGTCGCACCGGCCCCGAATGCCCCGTACAGCAACGACGCCAGCAGCACGCCCACCGGAGAGCCTTGTCCGAGGATCGCCACGGTTATGGCCGTGAACCCGGTGCTGCCTCCGTAGCTCGGCGTGAGATGGAGGTCGATGCCGAGGACCATCGCGGTCCCGGCGAGACCCACCAGCAGACCCGACAAGGTCATGGCCAGCGTGGTGAGGCGGGCGATGTCGACCCCGGCGACCCGTGCCGCGGCGGGATTGCCGCCGGCCATGCGCAGCTCGAAGCCGAGCGTGCTCCTCCCCAGCAACCACGCCACGGCGACGACGCACGCCACCGCGATCAGGAAGCCGAGATTGACCCGCAGATCCCCGAGATGGGGCAGGCGCGCCGTGGCGGCGACGGTCTTGGAGACCGCTTCGTTACGGGGTGGTGCCTGGAACACGGCCGTGGTGACGAGCCACGACAGCAGGTTGAGCGCGACGTAGTTGAGCATCATCGAGGTGATGACTTCGTGGGCGCCGGTGCGCGCCTTGAGGAAGCCCGGGATGAACCCCCACAGGGCTCCCCCCGCCGCCCCACACAGCAGGGCCAGGGGGAGGTGCAGATAAATCGGCAGACCGTGGAACGAAAAGC
>CADDZG010000168.1 GCA_902812355.1 Actinomycetota bacterium
ACCCATGAACAGCCCGGCGACGACGAACGCCAGCACCCCTCCGGCGCAGGCGCCGAGGCGGCGGGCACGCGCCGACGGCGTGGCCACACCGAGGCTTGCCACTTCCAAGAGGCTACGGTGAGCCGGGCGCAAGCGGCGGGGAAAGGCTCGGACCGGCAGGCAGGACGCGGCCACGGCTGGCAGATGATCTCTCTGCGCAAGCTCGACCCGGCCCGCAGCGAGCGCGCCGATGGCTACATCGTGCGCCCCTACCACCCGTTCACGAGGGCGTCGCTGCTGCCGGTGGAGGCGGGCCACACCTACCGGGTGGACGTCGAGATCTTCCCCACCGAAGCCCATCTCGCCCGGGGCCACACCCTGCGTCTGGCGATCCAGAGCTCCGACGCGCCCCACCTCACTCCCAACGCCCAGCAGACGGCAGACCTCGCCGGGGGCCTGCTGGAGATCCACCACGACCCCTCCCACCCGTCGTGGGTGGTCCTGCCGCTGGGGCCCTGAGCCGGGTCGGGCGAACGAGCTCCAACAGCTTCACGCACCCCGCCACCACGGCCATTTGGTCGCCATGGTGCGGCGCGGGATCCTGAGCCCGATGCCCGCGGATTTCCAACCCCGAGGATCGAGTCACGCTCGGCACGGAAGGGACGGGTTGCATCGTCTGCTGCAGGACCAACGCGTGGATCTCGCTACGAAAGACGGATCCTCGGGCCGCTGCACGACTCCGGTGCGTTCATACCCCAGACCTTTGATGCAGTGCCGACGCCTTCGGCGGTCGAGCCCTCGTCGACGGACAACGCTGCCACCCAGATCGATACGCTGCGCCTCGTTGAGATAAAGTCCACCCCTAAGGCCATTCGCAACGCGGGCCTGTGGGACGAGGTCGAGCTCGACGATTTGAGGCCCCCTCAACGGCTTCTTCTTCGGAGTCACGGAGAGCGAATTCCAGGTCGCCCGGGCACCGAGAGATCGCTACCTCTTTGCCTTCGTCGTCCCTAAACGACACCAACGATGACGCCCGGCCCTTCTTCGTGCTCCTGACACTCGACCAGTTGCAGGCGCGCATCCGGACTGCTCGGACAGATCAATCTCCACACCGACATGCGCGTGGATCCCGACCTGCTTCCGGATGCCGGCGTGGGTCCGGTCATTCCGCCCAGGAGCGCGTGATTCGGGCCGAACCCATCCGGGGACGTGTCGCGCGCCGGGCTTACAATCCGGGCCATGTCCCGCACCGGTCGGTCTCGCAGCTCACACAGCGCGAGCAGCTCATCTCGCTCGGCCGGCAGACGCTCGGCTGTGGGGGGCACCGGCGGCAACGGCAGCACGACCCGTAGCTTCGGGACGGGCAAGCGGGAGAACCACGACTCCTCGCTGTTCTATGCCCGCAACCTCGTGACCGTCGCCATCAGCGACGACGTCACCTGCAACCCTCCGGGCGTCGCCGACACCCTGTTCGCCAAGAGCGCCGAGTCCATGGCGGAAATCGCCGACAACTCGATCGCCCTCATGGTCACCTCGCCCCCCTACCACGTCGGCAAGGACTACGACCACGACGGATCCTTCGAGGACTACCTCGCCATGATCCGCCGGGTACTGGCCGAGACGCACAGGGTGCTGGAGCCGGGGGGCCGGGCGGTGATCAATGTCGCCAACCTCGGGCGCCGCCCGTACGTGCCGCTGAGCGCGTACATGACGTCGATCATGCTCGACCTCGGCTTCCTGATGCGCGGCGAGATCATCTGGCGCAAGGGCAAAGCGGACTCGGGTTCGTGCGCCTGGGGCAGCTATCGCCAGGCGACCAACCCCGTGTTGCGCGACGTGCACGAGTACCTGCTGGTGTTCTCCAAGGGACGCTTCGGGCGGGTCAAGCGAGGGATCTCGACGATCACCGCCGAGGAGTTCCGTCGAGCGACGACGTCGGTGTGGGACGACATCCCACCCGCCTCGGCCAAACGCGTCGGGCATCCGGCCCCCTTCCCGGTCGAGCTGCCCGAACGCTGCATCCGCCTCTACACCTACGTCGGCGACACGATCCTCGATCCCTTCCTCGGTTCCGGCTCGACCGCCATCGCGGCCCTGCGCAACGAACGCCACTACGTCGGCTACGACGTCAACCGCGATTACATCGCTCTGGCCGAAAGGCGGCTCGAGACCGAGCGGGCCCGCCTGGCGGCGGACGAGCCCGTCGGCGGCGACCGGGAGGCCTCGGGGTGAGGCTCTTCGGGGTGCCACAGGGCGCGAGCGAGGGCTCGCCGCGCGAGCCCGACGCTTTCCAGGCGCGCGGGGTGCGTCAGGGCCGTCAGTTCGACGAGCAATGCCGGCTGGTGCTCGAAGACCTCGGTTTCGAGGTGTGCGACAGGCCCTTCACGGTGCCCGAGCTCGGGGTCGAGTTCGATGCCGAGATAACCGCACGGGACGGCCGCCGGCTGTGGTGCGAGTTCAAGGGCTCGTGGCACGGCGACCGGCCCGGCATGCGCCGCACCGATACGGTCAAGAAGGCGCTCGCCGACGCCTTGCTGGCCCACGTCGCCTCCCGGGCCTACCCGCCGGTGTTGATCCTCACCACTCACCTGCCCCTGCCAAGCACCAGTGGCAGGCGCATGCTCGAGGTCGCGCTCGCCTGTGGAGCGGTGGCCGACGTCGTCTGCATCAACGACCCACGCGACATGCGCCGTCTCGGGCAGCTCGCCGACGGGGGCGGAGGGCCGGGGGCCGCTCGCCTGCCGCTGTAGGGCCCCGCTTGCCGCCGCAGTGAGCCCCGGTGCTCGTGGCACGCGACCCGAGGGACCACGGTTCTACCGCGCGCCGGCCCGCCCCGGAGCGGTACCGGGCATGAGCGGCCGAAGCCTCCCGGCTATGTTGCGTGGGGATGGACGCCTACGAAGCAATCATGACGAGGCGGTCGTGGCCGCGCGCCGAAGGCCCGGCCCCCGACCGCGCCACGATCCTCGACCTCCTGCGCGCCGCCACCCGGGCCCCCAACCATCGCCTCACCGAGCCGTGGCGCTTCGTCGTGCTCGCCGGAGACGCGCTCGACGAGCTTGCCGAGGCGTGGGCCGCCGACGCCGCGGCCCGCGGTAAAGATCCGGACGAGGCCCGGGCCAAGGCCCACCGCGCCCCGGTGATCGTCGTCGTGATCGAGCGCCCCAAGACCCACCTGCGCAAGGTCCACGAGATCGAAGAGCACCACGCCGTCGGCGCGGCGATGCAGAACCTGCTGCTCGCGGCTCACGCCAGGGGGTTGGCGGCGTCGCTGCGTACCGGCCCGCCGGTGCACATCCCCGCGGTGCGGGCCTTGCTCGGCTGTGGCGACGACGAGCTGATCGCCGGGTTGATCTACCTCGGTCACCGGCCCCCCGGGGACGACAGGCCCCCGACCCGCCGCACCCCTCCGGAGGAGCTCACCGAGTTCCGCGGCCTGTAAGCCGGGTCCCCGGGCCCTTGTGCGCGGACCGGTTCTGTGGCTATCTGGGCGCAGGGTCCTGCGCACGGGGGTGATCGGGATGGCTGTTCGTACCAAGCCGGCACGGAGGCGCGCCGACGCGATCGAAGGTCTCAAGCGGGTTCCGCTGTTCTCGACCTGCTCGCAGCGCGAGCTGCGGTCCATAGCCGGGGTCGCGAAGGAAGTCCACTTCGCCGCCGGCGACTCGATCGTGCACGAGGGCAAGCCCGGGGTCGGCATGCACGTGATCCTCGAGGGCGAGACCAAGGCGACAATCGGCGGACGTACCAGGCGCAGGATGGGCCCCGGCGCGTTCTTCGGCGAGATGGCGCTGCTCGACGGCGGGCCCCGGTCCGCTTCGGTCGTCGCCGAGTCCGACGTGCGGGCGATGGTGATACCGGCGTGGGGCTTCCGCAAGCTGCTGAAAGACAATCCGAGCCTGATGCTCAAGATGCTCGAGGAGATGGCCCGGCGCATGCGCGATGCGTCGCCGACGGTGAGCCACTGAAGAAGGGAGTGCTCACCGCCGCATCGCCGGGCTGCGAGGTTTCGCTCCTTCTCCGATCGTGTCGGGACGGTTGCGCCGCCCGGCCGCCGGGGAGCGTCGGCGCGCGGCGCCAAGGCGTGCGCGTCGCGGACGCCGAGTGGTGCCGAGGACACGCGCGCGTTGCGGTTCACCACGACCGGCGCGATCCCGCGGCTGCTCCCCCCGTATCAGCGCGGCGCAGGCCGGCGCGGCCCTACGGCTCCGATCGTGCGGCCAGCGACGTCGCCCGGTCGCGCAGGCGCCGGGCGGCGTCGTCGCCGTAGATGCGGCCGCACGCGGTGCAGCGGCGGCAGTCCGAGCCCGGAGCGCACTCCTCGAGCACCCCGTTGCACGCGACGCAACGGGTCAGCGGAGCGATCGCCGCGGCGAGGTCGAAGCGGCGCAGCACCAGGGCCGCCTGTGCTTCCGCCCGCCCGGCAGGGACGAGGAAGGC
Organism: Actinomycetota bacterium; assembly: GCA_902812355.1. GTDB lineage: Bacteria > Actinomycetota > CADDZG01 > CADDZG01 > WHSQ01 > CADDZG01. Next base: position 4,420 of record CADDZG010000168.1, read on the forward strand.
GCGCTCCACGCCGGGCCGGGCCAGCAAGTCGGCGTCGCGGGTGAGGATCACCCGTCGCTCGGCCCCGGCACGTGCCACCACGGCCCCGGGGTCGTCGCCGCCGCCGAAGGTGTCGCAGTCGAAGCCGAGCCCTCGCAACAACCGGCACAGTGCGCCGAGCCCGGGCCCGGCGAAAAACGCGGTACGCCGCAACGGCGACGCGTGCGGGCGGCGCAGCGCGCCGACGTCCAGGGACTCGAACACCGGGTAGACCGATACCCGAGCACCGTCGTACAGGGGATCCTCGGGCAGGGCGGGCTCACCGTCGACGAGTACGACGTCGACCTCGTCCATGGGCACGCCGACGACGCCGAGGACCTCGGCGACGGTAGCCGGTCCCGGCAGATCCCACCTCTGCTCGCGGAAGCGGCGATGCGGCGGCAGGAGACGGTTGAGCTCGGCGTAGACGCGCACCGTGCCCTTCGGCATGGCCTCAGCATCGCGCCCGGCCGTGGCCTGGGCACGACCAGCCTGGGAGGGGTGGAGCCGAGACGCGTGCCCGTCTCTCTGAAGACGCGTGCCCGTGTCCTTGAAGAAGTCCCGCGGCGATCCCCGCTGCGCCGTGC